>CAIXUF010001132.1 GCA_903922535.1 Candidatus Hydrogenedentota bacterium | reverse complement strand
ACTTCACTGCCCTTGAAGCTTTTTCCGGAATTTGCGGTTAGCGTCAGAGGGGTTTCGTGCCCCCCCGCGTGGAAAAGGAATGCTGTAATGGCAGGAGCCTGTCTCCCATCTAGCGGGAATGGGCCTTCGAGCGTACCCTTAAAGATATGCACGCGGCTGACCACCACTGCAGCCTGTCCGGGCCATTTGTATCGTTTTCTGGCGTTGAAGATGGTTCCACCGTGTGTGCATATCCAACGGAGTCCTGTCGCTCGGGTATCACCTTGACCGATGGTATTCGTAGCTATGAGCCCAAATGAGCCTTGTCTACGTAACAAGTTGAAGGCCCGACGGAAGAAATGGGCCACGAGGTCGGCGTTACCGTTGGAATCCTCATGAATGACTTTCAGCCAGTCAAGATAGCCGCCCGGTGTGCTGTTGATGAGCGTGTTCTTGCCTGCGAACGGCGGATTGCCGACAATGGCGTCGAAGCCTGGGGCGTCGCGTAGAAAGACTTCCGGGAACTCTATTTCCCAGTGGAATGGCTCAATGGGCAAGTGTTCGCGACAGAGCGTATCAATGTACCCTATGGGATACATCGGCGGACAATCGCTAGAGAAGCCCAAGTCCTGGACGAGAGAGGAAGATAGGTCATAGCGGTTCTCTGCCCATTCGGAGATAATCCGGGAGAAGAGATGAAGTCGCGAATTTCGTGCCTTGTCCGTCTTTTCCAGAAAAAAGGCAGCCATAATAAGGTTGCCAACCGACCGAACTTCCTCAAGCGTCTCATCCGCTTCGGCCAGTGAAAGGCGAAGCATCGGATAGTCTGCATCCTCTGCGGCATTTCGGATTACTTGACGGCTCTCTGCCGCCTCTTTGATACACATGCCCAGCAATTGTGAAAGGAATGTAGTCTGCTTGGACTGCTTCCAGTCAAAGGCTTCAATCTGCTGGCGTGTAAGACCTACGAGCGAGTCGCCGCACTGAAGAGCGTGGTCCACGAAAGTAAAGGCATGGTCTTTGGCGAGCGTGGCCAGCCAAAGGGCGAGTTTGGCAAGGTCCACGGCCATGGGGTTCTTATCCACACCGTACAGGCACCGTTGCGCCACGAGACGGCGAGCGAATAGGACCTCGTCTTCATCGGTTGGAATCACGGGGACGCAGTGGTGGTTATGCCAGGCCTTGACCAATTCATCGGCGAGTTGGCGGTCCGCTTCGACCAGAAACGCGCCGGACCCCATGGCCGGGTCGCATACCTTGAGGTCGAGAATCTGTTCCGGCATGGGCCTATCGCCCAATTGGTCCAACACGGGCAGCAACGTCGTGCGGACAATCGGCTCCGTAAGCGAACGCGGGGTGTAGTGCGAACCGGAACGGCGGCGTTCGTCACTGGGTTGGAGAATCATGGCCCCCGGCGGGACAATCCGCGGCGTCGTGGGCGACACCTTCTTTCCCAGCGCGGCCACGAGGTCTTCCGGCGTAATTGCCGCCGCCAAGGCGCTGCCGGTGATGGACTGGTCCGCCTGTTCCTTGACCCCTTTGGCGCGGTTGCCGGGTTTGGTGGCCAGCAGTTCATCCAGGTTGATGGTGACGGGCGCGCCGTGGGGTTTGGTGGGCTTGACAGCGATAGACCGGCCCTTGGCAACTTCCAGGGCAAAGCCCATGACGGTTTCGTAGACGGAGCCAATCTGCTCTACATCGAGCGTGCGGTAAGAAATCCGT
>CAIXUF010001131.1 GCA_903922535.1 Candidatus Hydrogenedentota bacterium | reverse complement strand
GAAGTAATTATCCTGAAGTGGATATTCCCTGGTGATCCCCTTCACCGCATTCGCGTGGACGCTTGCGATGTCGCCGCCAAAGGCGCGAATGACATCAATGGCGTGAACGCATCCGCCGAACATCAGGTCCTGCGGAACGGTCAGACGCCACGGTGTAAATGTGTAGACCGGCCGCATGTCGTGGACATAGTAACTTTCCAATGCGATCAGGTCCCCCAATTCGCCGTCGTCGAAAAGGCGCCTGGCAGTCAGGAACTGACGGTCAAAACGCATGGTCTGGCCCACGAGGAATTTGAGCTTTTTCTTTCGTGCCAGGGCCACTAGCTTCTTTGCGTCTTCGAGCGATGTCACCATCGGCTTCGTGCAAACGACATGTTTGCCGGCCTCCAGCGCGGCCATGCAATGTTTCGCGTGCAGGTGGTCCGGCGAAAAGACGCAAACCACGTCCACGTCTTCGCGGCTTACCAACTGCCGGTGTTCTGTCGTCCCGAACGGCACGTTGAACTGTCGCATGCACGCATCCACGGTCTTCTGGTGCCGCGAGCAGATGGCCTGCAAACGATATCGCAGGTCCGGTTCCTTCTGGACAAGCGCCAGGGTCGAAGCCATGTTGTTGAGCCCCATGCCGATTACCCCCAACCGGATCTCCTTGCGGTACATGACAAAACTCCTTTCCGCAGGTTTCTGGATCAACCGGCGTTCCTGCCGTTTGCATCCAATCGTTCCTTATTTCGACTGGGGCGGGTTGTCCTTGATTTTCCGCGCCGGATTGCCCGCCATCACCGAATCGGGCGGCACATCTTTCACGACCACCGCACCCATGCCGATCAAGCTGTGCCGGCCAATGGTCAAGGACTGACGTATCGTGCAGGCTTGGCCCAGATAGCAGTCAGGTTCAATCTTGACGCACCCGGCCAGTTGCACACCCGAGGACAGCGTCGAGCCGCGTTTGATCACATCGTCATGATTAATAACGCTTCCGCTCAAGCAGAACACGAAATCCTCGATCCTGGCGCTCAGGCCCACGTAGCAATGTGGATAGAGCACACAACCCCGTCCGATGATGGCCGTGCGGGACACAAAGGCCGAGGGATCGATCAGCGATGCCATCCGCTCCATCGGCAGGTCGCCCATGCAACGCCACTCGTTAAATGTGGGCGCCAGGTTGGCGGCGGGATGGCGCAACAGGTCCGCGGGCGTGCCCACCACGGGTGTGCTGTTCAGCGACAGCCCAACCTGCTTTTCATCCGTCGTGATATAACCGATCAGCTTCCATGTCGGAGTCACGCGATTCACGCGCTCGACGATTTCCACCATTTCAAGGGCATGCACGCCGGTACCGAGAATCAGCAAATCCTTCATGACATTCTCCGGGATGACATGATATTAAACGGACACCAGAAGGTGTTCTTCTGCGTGTTTGTAACCACCGAACATGCCTTCTTCTGCCTATTGAACGGGTAGAATCCGCTGCCCTCCGCGATCTCGCGTACGCAGAACTCTGCCAGCTTTTCCACCGACGCCTTCCGGACATAATGCCATATCTGACGTTCCAGGCGGCTTCCTGGAGCGGAGCGATCCGATACCATTCAGCTCAGTTCATGATACGCGAACTTGCGGGGGCCCGCATGCGACAACTTGAAGGGGAAGCGATCGCGCAACCCTTCCATGACCATGAACATCCCGTGTTCGTCGAAATGCGGCCCTTTCGCCTTGTCGAAGATTTCAATCACTTCCATCGGCTCCAGATGGCCGTGTTGTTTTACCGTGTTCAGGATCTTCATTTCCAGCTCCGAGTACTCCATGGGCTTGACCTCGCCGGTCTCGGCAAGCCGGATTGCCTCTGCCATCGCCTTCGCCTTTCT
>CAIXUF010001130.1 GCA_903922535.1 Candidatus Hydrogenedentota bacterium | reverse complement strand
CACCGACTGGGGCGTGCCCATTCCGGTGGAGGGCGAGGAGGCGAAGGCCAAGCGCATCTACGTCTGGTTTGACGCGCCCATCGGCTACGTCACCAACACGCGCCAGTGGGGCATGGACAAACACGGCGACGCGAAAGCATGGGAGCTTTGGTGGAAGGATGCGGGCACGCGCATGCTCCATTTCATCGGCAAGGACAACGTGCCCTTCCACGCGGTGATTTTCCCCGCCATGCTCATGGGCCAGGGCGACTACATCCTCGCCGACCACGTGGTGGGCAACGAGTACCTGAACATCTTCAACCGGCGCACGGGCCAGTCGGAGAAGGGTTCCAAGTCGAAAGGCAACATGATCAGCGTGCGCTGGGCGCTTGACCATTTCGCCGTGGACGCGATCCGCTACTACCTGTGCGCCATCGCGCCCGAGTCCAAGGACGCCGATTTCGACTGGGACGATTTCATGAACCGGTACAACGGCGAGTTATGCGACGTAGTGGGCAATTTCGCGCACCGCTCGCTAACGATGACGGTGAAGAACTTCAACGGATGCGTGCCCGAGCCCGGCGAAATTGAGGCGGCCGACGCGGCCATGCTCAACGCCATCGGCGAACAGGCCGAAGCCATCGCCGAGGCCATCGAGGGCTTCCGGTTCCGCCAGGCCGTCGAGCGCTTCATTGACCTGGGCCGCAAGGCAAACGTGTATTTCGACGCGATGCAGCCCTGGGTCACGCGCAAGACCGACATGGCGCGCACGGCCACCACGCTGTATGTGTGCTGCCAGGTGGTGCGCGGTCTGTGCGTGCTGATGGCGCCATTCATGCCCGAAGGCGCGGCGAAGCTGGCCGGAATCCTCAACGTGGCCCTTCCCAAGGGCGGACCCGACGGCGGTTCGGACGGTTTTCATTGCCTGACCGAACCGCTGCATGCGGGCAGTCCGCTGAACACGCCCGAGGTGCTCTTTCCGAAACTCGACAAGGACGTGCTGGCCGAACTGGCCGACGCGCACCAGCGGGGCGAGGCGTACTAATACTGGGAGCGCCGGCGCTCCCAGTGGGCGGGATGTGCTACATTAGCCTTCGCGTGACAGGACGCGCAGTTTTCGACGCAAGGAAAGGCGGTTTATGCCAAAGGGAATGTTCACTGGGTGCATTCATCATCCCGCGGTGGTGGCCGTCGCCCATTGCCACCAATGCGCCAAACCCGTGTGCGGGGGATGCGTCGTGGTCGGACCGACGGGCAAGTTCTGTTCGTCCGAGTGCCGCGACAAGCACGAGCGGTTCATGAAGAACGCGCAGGGCCGTGATCTGGTCGGAAACCCGGGTGGGGGGTTCCTGCATGTGGTCCGCAAAGCGGTTGGCCGTGTGGTGGCGCTTGCCGTGCTGCTGTTTGCCCTGGGCGTCATAGGCACATTTTTCGAGGTGCCCATGCTGTCGGAATGGACGCGGACCCTCCGGGGCATGATCGGTTTCTGACGGGTCTTCTATCTTGGGCCGTTCCCTCCGGGCGCGATTGTCCGCGGACAGGGACCGGCGGAAGGAAAGCAACATGGATCTCAGCGGACTCAAATGGCCCGCAATTATTATTGCGGTGGTGGCCGTCCTGTGGCTCGGGTCCAGCGGGGGCGTGAACTACATGGTGAACGATTTCACCAAGGCCACTCCCGGACAGAACGCGGTGCGGGACAAGAACGACGAGGCCAACCTGACGGAGGTGGCCGGCTACCTCATCTTCATGATGAACTACGGGAAGGCGGCGGAGGTGATGAACCTGTCGGTTCAGCGCTACGGCACCAACGGTGCGAACTATTATTACAACCAGTACCGCCTGGCCAATTGTCTGGAGAAGACGGGTCGTGCGCAGGAAAGTGGCACGATTATCAAGGGCCTGGCGGACATCAACGCGAAACAGTATGACGACCGGATTCCCAGCCAGGAGACGCTGAACGCGCGCGCGGCAGGGCTTAAGGGACGGGACATCACCCAGTGAGCGATTCAAAAGAGATGGTGTACGGGCGCATACCCGTGTTGGAATGTCTGAAGGCGCGCCGACGCAGGCCGTCGCGGCTGTTTGTGCAGGTCACGGCCCACGGCATCGAGGAGGTGCTGGCCGCGGCCAAGGGTGTGCCGGTGGAGCACGTGGATCGGCTCACGCTGGACCGCATGACCCGCTCGGCCATCCACCAGGGCGTGGTGCTGGAAACGGAACTGGCCCCCGTGCTGGACCTGCAGGACCTGCTGGAGGGGGAACTTGCCGCCGACGCCTTTGTGGTGATCCTCGACAGCGTCGAAGACCCGCACAATTTTGGCGCGATTGCCCGGTCTGCCGCGGCCTGCGGCGCGGCCGGCCTGATCTTCGCCAAGGACCGCTCCGCGCCACTCTCGCCCACGGCGGTGAAGGCGGCCGCGGGTGCGATGGACTGGATTAACCTGATCCGCGTGACCAACCTGGCCCGGGCGATTGAGGCGCTCAAGAAGGCCGGATTCTGGGTGGCCGCGCTCGACGCGGACGCGGACAAGACCCTTTGGGACGCCGATCTTTCCGGGCGCATCGCGCTGGTCGTGGGCAACGAGGGGGAGGGCATCCGTCGGCTCGTGCGCGAAAAATGTGACTTCGCCGTCTCCATTCCGCTGGTGGGCGAGATTACCAGCCTGAACGCCTCCGTAAGCGCGGGCATTGCCCTGGCCGAATGCCGCCGCAGGCGGTGGCTCAAGGAAAAGGGGCAGGGGTAGCGCAATGAGAGGGGTGCACGTCATTTTGGCGGGCTTCCAATTCTGTCGCTGTTCCCAGAAGTCTTAAGAGCGTCGAGACTGGACGCAGCAACAGAGCGCGATGATCTTGTTGGCGCCGGGGACGGACCAGAACATGCCGGATTCCTTCATTCGTTTTCCGAAGACGGTTTTGCATCCGGCCTCGATGACACCGATCGTAGATCAGGAAACTGGCCGCCCGCGAAGGCATTTCCATCAATCACCCGGCCACGCTGGCCATTGCAGAGAAAGTCGCCGCAATGGAACCAGAAGGCTATCTGATGCGGCGGGCTTCACGGGCGGACAAGAAGAAGTTCCTTCGCGTCCTGGCCAAAGCGGCCGACACAGCGCCGGACGAGCAGGACACCCTGTAGCTGCACTTTCGGCGGCATGGTGTTCGTACGCTCACACCTTGCCAATCGCCGCCGCCACCGCCTCCAGCGTCGGGGGGATGCTCACCGGCTCGGGGACCAGCCTTCGGTAGTAGTCCATTTCCTTCATGCCGCTGCCGGTGACGACGCAGCAGACGCGGGTGTTCTTGTCCGCGCCGGGCAGGTGGGCCAGTGCGGCGATGACACCCGCGCAGGTGAGTTCGCAGAGCAGCCCCTCGTCCCGGGCGAGGATGCGCGCGCCCTCCTCAATGGCCGGGTCGTCCACGGCGATGGCCGCGCCGTTGGTGGTGCGCACTGCGGGCAGCACGGTATGGCCGTCAAAGATGATGTCGTCGGCGATGCCGCCGGCGATGGTCTTTGGGTTGGGCCAGGGATGCTTGAGCGTTTCGAGGAAGGGGGTGCCCTCGTCAACGGCCCGCACAAACGGCGCGCAGCCCGCGGCCTGCATGCCCGCGAGGCGCGGCGGTTTTTCGATCAGGCCCATGCGCACGAGGTCGAGGAAACCGCGCCAAATGCCGCCGAGCAGTCCTCCGCCGCCCACGGGCGCGACAACCCACTCGGGCAGATTGCAGTCGTACTGCTGCCAGAGTTCGTAGGCGATGGTCTTGGCCCCCTCCACGTTCCATGGCTCGTACATGCCCGCGGTGGACAGGTGCGCCCAGCCCCATTTTTCGCAGGCTTCCAGGCAGAGGCGGAACGCCTCACTCGGCGCGGGCGTGTCGATGCGCAGCACGGTGGCGCCGTGTGCGGCGGCCTGGGCAATCTTGCCCGCGCCGGCCTGGCCGTGCATGAACAGCACGGCCCGCAGTCCCGCCCGCGCGGCGTAGGCCGCGGTGGCCACGCCGACGTTGCCCGAAGAAACCACGGCGACGGTGTCGCGGCCGGTTTCGACAGCGTGGCTGATGCCCACGGAGACCTGCCGGTCCTTGAAGGAGCCGGTGGGATTGGTCATCTCGTTCTTGACGCGCACCTCGCCCAGTCCATAGCGCTCTGCCAGGCGCGGCGCAGGGACGAGCGGTGTCGCGCCCTCGCCCAGCGTGACAACGTGATCGGTCCGTCCGATGGGAAGCAACGGAAAGTAATGCCACATGGACCGGGGCGTTTGGTGCATCTCGATGTCCGTGAAGGGTGCATGGGAACGGAGACTCATTGGTTCACCGCAGGCCGGACAGATGAATGGTTTGCTGAGCGGTTTCTTGTGGCCGCAGCCGTTGCAGAGGAAATCGAAATCGTGTTCGAGTCGCGCCATGTCTTTGTTTTCCATTTTCTAGTGAACCATTTCTTTCCCGTGCACAGGGTTGGCGGAGCCGGAGGCAGGCGGGATGCCGACGCTCCCAGTCTTCACTTCCCCGGCCCGCATAAGATTGGCCAGCGCGTTCAGAAATGCCGTGTTGTGGGGCAGCCAGCATTCGTTGGATTCAAAGGCGGGGATGTCGGTGCCGTTGGTGTCCACGAAGGGCCGGTCATCGCCCACGGCGCGCCAGGTCACGCCATTCACCACGCTGCCGGGCACGGCGCCGCGTTTGATTCCCGCAAAGGCGATCCGGTTGTGGTAACTGGGCAGGAACGCGCTTCCGACGCCCTCCATCAGGCTGAGGTTGAACGGATTCATGCCCAGGGTCCAGTTGAACTGGTCATACACAAAACGCCTGTAGCGCGGGTCGGGCGCAAACTGATCGGCCAGCGCCACGAGCGCCGCCGATTCGAACAGATAGCTGCTGGTGCCGATGTGCCAGCCGCCCTTGTCGTCGGGCGCATTGAAGAAGTCGGGCTTCCCGGGCGTGCCGAAGGTGCAAATGCCGAAGGTATTCTCCGCCAGTTTCAACAGCGACTCCGCCTTTGCGACCAGCATGTCCTTTAACACGGCCGCATGGTCTTCCTTGAATGTCTCGTCATAGCGGCGCACCGCGTCCACGAGCACCAAGGTCGGCCCTTGATCCGGTTTGGGCGCGAGTGTGGAGAACAGTTCCTTTGCGAGTGCCGCATATTTGGAATCGTTCGTGGCGCGGAACAGATCGGTGGCGGTGCTTAACTGTTGCAGGCCGCGATGGTTCTGTCCGAGGGCGTAGTCGAGGCTGCGCGCGGCGGGCTCGGTCCACTCCGACACGTCGGACCTGCCCTTGTCGTGCAGCAGCGCCGCGATGCGCGCCAGGGACGCCTGATGATCATCGGGGTTGTCGCCGCGCACGCAGGAGGCCGGGCGCTCGTCGCCCGTGCCGGGGATGTTGTCCGTTTCGAGTTCGGGCGGCCCCCAGAAACCGTAGCCGCTGGTGATGGAGCCGAAGGCCGAGCCGTCCTCGGTGATCATGCGCCGCACGTGCGCGCCGCCCCAGAGCAGCTCGTCAAGGAATCCCTCCTCGCCCTCGGGCTTGAGGGCGTCAAAGGCCGCCGCCTGCGCGCCATAGGCGCGGGCAAGGCCGATCACGTAGGGCGCGTTCTGGTAGGTGTTGTAGTCGCCTGCGTCATGCCATCCGCCAAAGACTTCGCGCGAAGTCTTGCCGTCCGGGCCGACCGCGTCGTCGAGATGGCAGGCGCCGTGAAAGCCGGGGATTGCCATGCCGCAGCGCTGGTACCAGAAGAAGCGGTACGCGGGCCGCGCGGCGGCGTTCCACAACCGGTTCTCGCCGATTTCGAACGGCCATGATTCGGCGCTAACGCCATCCAGCGTGGCGCGGATGCGGTAGCGGCCGGGCGTGTCGAAGGCGGCAAGGTCGCCGTTGTAGTACTCATGGCCCCAGTCCTGCCCGTACTTGCCCGTAATGCGCCTGGCGCGCGCAAGCTTGCCCTCCTGCGCAACCGAACCATCCTCTCGCTGCAGCGTGAAGATGGCATTCTCCGCCTTGACGTTGGACTGCACGACAAAAGACTTCGGCGCGCCGACATCGTAGCCGGCCTGGTTGATCAGGACCGTGGTCGCCGCAGGCTCCAGCACCTTGCCGGTAATGTCCGCATTGTCCCAGCGACAATCCGCCCATCCACAGAGCAACACCATGGCGGCCCTGCGTGCACCGCGCGGCGGCGCGGTGTCTGCCAGTGCCCAGAAATGCCAGCCGGCGGCCTCGCTTTGATACTCCAGGGGGGTGGTGCCGATGACACCTGTGTCGCCGAGCCACCGGATCTCCGCCGCAACCGCATACGCGCCGCCCTGTGCCGTCGCCGAGACCGTGCGCAACCCTGCCGGAAGCGGCACGTAGTCCGAGACAATTTCACACGCTCCCTGCACGAGCAGACATTTTCCCTGCCCGTCCAGGTTGTCGGCCATGCCCCATTCCACTTCCGGTGTGGCGCATCGCCACCCGCGCGGACGGTTCATGACGCGCTTGCTGAGCGGATTGTTGGGGTCAAACTGCTCCAGTCCGTTGCGCGCCTTGCCCTGCTCGAAACCGCCGTATTCGAACAGCGACTGCGAGATCTCCACCTTGGGTTGGGCGGCGCCGCGCCTTCCGAAGGATGCGCCGCTCTGCGCGCCGTCGAAGCGGCGCGACGGCCAGGGGACGGATGCGGCATCATAGCGCCCGCCGGTCTGGAGGCAGCGCAGCAGATGATCACAACCGCACACGAGGATGTCCGTTTTTCCGTCGAGATCCACGTCGTCAATGGTTGCGGGATGGACCAGCCGCAGCCCCGACTCAAAACGCCATTTTTCATGGCCGATGCCGTCCAGGCAATAGAGGTTGTGGTCACCGCTGGCGGCGAGCACCTCCACGTTTCCATCGCCGTCCACATCGCCCAGCGAGATCGCCGCATGCACGGGCTTGCGCGTGGTGAACATCCAGTGGATCACGCCGTTCGCGCCCAGCGCGCACACGTGTCCCGCGTTGTCCGCGGCCACCAGTTCCTCCGCGCCGTCGCCGTCAATGTCGCCCAGCGCCAGCGCCGAGCCGTTGTAGGCGTCGGCACCGCCGGCCAGCGGCGTCTTCCAGACGACCGCGCCTGTCCGCGCGTCGAACCGCCACAGGTAATCGTCGTCGCAGGACATCGTGTAGAGTTCGGGCACACCATCGCCGTCGGCGTCGCCGATAATAACCGTTGCCTTGAAATCATCGCCGGTGACCTTCTCCCAGCGCAGTGTGCCGTCGCCGTTGAGGCAGCACACGCCCCACGGGGTGGCGAAAAAGATTTCACTCTTTCCATCGCCGTCGATGTCGCACGCGGCGGGCACGGAGGAAATTGTTACTTTGGGCCCGCCCGCCGCGCCGGTATAGCGCCAGTGTTCCTTGCCCTGCGCGTCGAAGGCGGCCACGCCGTCCTTCAGCGTTGCATGCACATATTCCTGCGCGCCGTTGCCGTCGATGTCCGCCCAGAGGCCGCCGCCCCACTCCACCGCGCCCGCCTGCACCTGCCAGCGCACTTTGCCGGTCGCGGCATCAATGGCGACCAGCGACCCGTCGGCATTGCCCACAGCCAGCAGCCGTGTGCCGTCGGGCAGGGGGGCGCTGAGCGCCGCGGCGGAGATGAGGCGTTTTTTCCAGCCGCCGTCGGCTTCCCAAAGCTGCTGTCCCGCCGCCGAGATGCAGCACAGCCGCCTTGCCTCGCTGTCACCGGCAATGATTTCCTTTCCCGGCGAAGGATGCACGTCCGCCACCAGCGGGGAGGCGTACAGGTTGGATTTCGCCTCAAAGGCCCACGCCTGTGTCGGTGTCTGGGCGCTTCCCCGCGCGCAAAACGCCAGCCAAAGCAGTGCGGCGCTCAACATGGTCCGCCCGAGGGATGGCATGGCGGGAACGGCCCCCCGTTCCCAAGTTGCACGTGGGAATGTTCCTGTTCGCGAAGTTGCACTTCGCGCCGCCGGGGCACGGCCCCGGCGAAGAAAAGCGGCGGCATGGCCGCACGCACTTAAAAAAGACGGCCTTGTTCGCCTTCGCAACATTAATGGTGCCTTTCTTCCACAAGTCGTCGCCGCCGATGGTCTACTTCCCCTGCTTGTCCTGGGGTTGGACCGTCCGAATGCGTTTTAACTGCGCCATGGCGCCGATGAAACGGACATTGTTGCGCAGTGCGAAACCGTTGGTGGCCTCGGTGGCCGGGTCGGTGTCTTTCATGGCGATCCACGGGCGATCATCGCCGGGTCCCGCCGGACCGATGCCGTTGAGGATAATCCCGGAGAGCGACTCACGGCGGTCCGCGCCCGGTCCGGTGATCTTCGCCACATGCGCGGCGCCGACGCCCTCCATCAGGCAGACGCCCTGCGGGTTGCATCCGAAAATCCAGTTGAACTGGTCATAAATGAAACCCAGATACTCGGGCTTGGCCGCGAACCGGTATGCCTTGGCCATGAGTTCGGCGGCCATCAACACGCGGTGTGTGTTGCCCATGCCCTCCGGAGTTCCGGCGGGCTCTGACGAGGAGGGCAGGAAGTAGCAGAGCGCCCCCTTGTCCTCCGTGGCATAGACGCCAAAGGGGTTCCTTGCGCGCTTGAGCAGCGTGTCGGCCAACTGCTCCACCGACCGGGACACCTCCACGCTGAGCATGCCCCCCCCCTCGGCTTCATATTCAAGCAGGGGTTCAATGGAGTCGATGTTCACGCCCGGGAACCAGGCTTTCGCCTGATCCATCCAGACGGCGTCATTGTCGGCGGCGTACAGGTCCCAGGCTGCGGAAAACGCCAGCGGCCCCTTGCCGCCGCCGTTCTTCAGCGCAGTGACGGCCTTTTTTGCGGCCTCGGCTGCTGCCGTGTCCGCCTTGTCCTGCAGCGCATAGCGGGCCAGCGCGGCGGCCCAGTAGGTCAGCGTGCCGGTGTCGGCGCCTTCGGCCTGTTTCCCGGCGCGCGGCGCGGCCCAACGCACCTCGTCGGCCAGGGGCGATGCGCCGCCCAGCAGGTCAATCTTCCAGTGCAGGACCGACCAGCCGTTTACGAGTGTCCAAAACGTTTCCGCATCGGGAAGGGCGGGTTTACCGGGATCGTTCCACAACGGACCGGAGTCCCCGTTGCGGCACACGGTGAGCGCATGCACGGCGCGGTTGAACGCGGTGTTCCACAACTGGTCGAAACGCAGCGGGAATTCGGGCGAGGCCGCCTCCAGATCGCCCAGCTTCACATGAATCGTATAGTCACCGTCCGCATTCAGCGGCGTGAAATCGCCCCGGTAATAACAGCGTCCCCAATCGGCCCCTCCGGCGCCGACAATGCGCGACGAATCCTCAAGGGTGCCTTTGAAGACGGTGCGTCCCCCGTGCGCATCCACGCGGAAAGTTGCACTGGAGACTGGCAGGTTGGCTGAGACGACAAAGTGCTTTGGCGCGAAGGACTCATAGCCGGCCTGGTTGATTAGGACCACCGCGTTGGGCGCGCGTTCGTGGCTGCCGGTGATCTCGACGGCATCCCACCAGAACGCCTCCCCCGCGGGCGCGTTGGCCTCCAGAACACACGCGACCCGTTCCGCCTTTTCCGGACGGGCTGTCTCGCTGAGCGTGTGGCGTGTCCAGCCGCTGGCCTCCGGGGATTTCAGCGCGCGCAGCGCGTCTTCGCGGATCACGCTGCCGTCGCCCGCAATCCAGCGCACCCTGGCCGTGCCGCCGGTGCCGCGCCCCATGGCCACGGCGCTCAGTCCGGTGAATTCGGCGTCCAGCGGTATCGGGTCGGACACCACCACCACGGGCGCACCGCCGGCCAGCCGCAACGAACCGGCACCCTGCAGGAAGGTCTCACGGTCGATGCGCCACGCTTCCGACGGGGCGTCAGACTGCCATCCGGCGGGATGATCCGGGGCATTGTCGGCGGCTTTCTCGAAAGTGCCGGAGGGCAGCATGGCCAGGGACTCAAACACCGGTGCGGGCGTTACCGCCGGCGTGTTTTCCGCAAACACGCCCACGGGGAAAACCAGCGCCGCCATCAGCACAAGGCACATCCATCGCATCACGAAAACAACCTCCTGGAAAGGCGGCAAAGCCTCCATGCCCGCCGCAAAACGTTAGGATATACGCAACCCGGCACGGATACAAACCGGGGAGGACGATGCTGCGATCCGCATTCACATTGAACGGCCCGTGCCCTTGCCGATACTCTAAAGTCAGGGGTGCCGTACGGCGTGCCCCGGAGGCTTGATGGTAAAACTCAACAGACAGCGCCTGTATCGGCTTGGCGTCAATCTTGCTTTGGCGGCGGGGTCTGTGCTCGTCACGGTTCTCGTGCTGGAAGCGCTCACGCGTGGTTACGAATCGCGGCTGCTGCAGAAAGTCGCGCCGTTCATGGGGCCTGTCGTTGCCAATGACATGGTCCTGGGTTCGCTGAACATGCAGCACCTCGAGGCAAATGTTAACAACACTTGGGACGCCCGGGGAGACAGTCTGCTTCATATTCGGTCGGCTGACCGGGAACTGGGCTACGAGCTGCGGCCGAACACCAGCCTGTTGGACGGCCTTATCCGCACCAATTCCGCCGGCTTTCGCGACACGGAATTCAGGCGGGAGAAGAACATGAACGTGCGCCGTATTGCGGTGGTGGGCGATTCCATCACCTTCGGCTGGCGACTGCCATCCGAGGACGTCTTTCCGAAGGTGCTGGAATGGCTGCTGAACGGCGCGTCCGAAGGCGGCTGCCGCTATGAAGTCTTCAACATGGGTGTTGACGGCTACGAT
>CAIXUF010001129.1 GCA_903922535.1 Candidatus Hydrogenedentota bacterium | reverse complement strand
TCGCTCCGCCCGCAACACCCTTCCGGATGTACAGCGTGCCGACCGTACCGCGCAGGAAATTGAAGGTGCCGTTGAGCGTCAGGCTGTCGCAGGTCAATGTGCCGGAGACCAGGTCGAACCGTGCGCCGGACGCGACCGAGAGCGGGCCTGCCGCGGTGGTCCCCGAATCCTGCCGCACCAGGCCCGCGCTGACGGTCAGTCCGCCGAGCGTGTTGTTGCCGCCGAGCGCCAGCGTGCCTGCGCCGGCTTTGCTTACAGCCTGGCCGCCCGTGATTCCGCCCGTGAGGGTCAGCATGCCTCCAACCAGAGTGGGGGATGCCACCGTCGTCAGCAGCCGGCCATTGCCCGTGTCGGCAATCTGCTGGTAGTCGGCGAGGTTCGCCGAATTGCGTCCCTGGGGGTCATACTGGACGCCCCAGCCGCCTTGCGCGCCGACATTGGCCACGCCTTGCCCTAACCGCAGATCGAACGAGTGTCCCCCGGGCGTCAGGGTGATGTTGGCCTTAACAAACGTGTTGTAACTGTTGTTGTTGATTACAGCGACGCCGTCGATTGCGAGATAAACGCTGTCATCGAAATTCTTGGCGAACGACCAGGTGGTGTTCGTGCCGGTCTGATTCCAGATATACCCCGTATAGGCATAGGTGCTGTTGTCGACCCATACGCCGCCTGATAACGCACTGCTCACAAAATGGCGCTTCCGGGTTTAGTGTGGGAAAATCCATTAGTTAATGTAGACTATGCCGCATGAAAGACACCCAGCTCTACCAGCAGATTCTCGGTGACACGACGCCTTGGCAGGTGGCGGAGGTTCGATTGGATGTGGCGGCTCAAACGATTGAGATTGAGATGGCTTTGAATGAAAGGGAACTGTGGGGCTGTCCCGAGTGCGCGGGCGCGATGCACATGCACAGCCTTGAGCGTCGGCGCTGGCGGCATCTGGACTCGTGCCAGTTCAAGACCTTTCTTGTGGCCGATGTGCCGAGGGTGAACTGTCCGACGCACGGGACGCAGATGGTGCAGGTTCCCTGGGCGGCGCCGAGGGGAAGATTCACGGCGCTCTTCGAGCGCTTTGCCATTGATGTGATGCTGGCCTGTTCCACGTCGCAGTCGGGCGATCTTCTCCGGATCTCGTGGGACGAGGCTGACGGGATCAAGCAGCGCGCCGTCGCCCGGGGCCTGGCGCGGCGGGTGGACGCGCCGGTGCGCCGGGTGTGCGTGGACGAGAAGGCGGTCGGCTGCGGGCAGACGTACGTGACGGTTGTGAGTTCGCTGGACGCGGGCCGCGCACGCGTGCTCTACATGGGCGACGGGCGGACGGAGGAGAGCCTGGACGGGTTCTGGCTTGGGATGGGCGAGGAGCGGCGCAAGGGCGTGGAGGCTGTCGCGATGGACATGTGGCAGGCTTTCTGGAACTCCACCGTGAAGCGCGTTCCGCAGGGCGTGGACAAGATCGTCCACGATTCCTACCATCTGGCCACTTACATGAACAAGGCGGTCGATGCGGTGCGCCGGTCCGAGCACGCCGCGCTGGCGTTCCGGAAAGATGACTCGCTGAAGGGAAGCCGCATGCTGTGGCTCTACGGAGAGGAGAACGTGCCGTCCAAGTGGGTCACGCGGTTTCGCAAACTCGCCGCGAACACCAAGCTCAAGACGGCCAAGGCCTGGGCGGTCAAAGAGCTCT
>CAIXUF010001128.1 GCA_903922535.1 Candidatus Hydrogenedentota bacterium | reverse complement strand
GAGTGTCCTTGGTTTCTGGGCGCCCTTTCTTGGGGCGGATTTGGGCAATTTCTTTGGCGGTGGGCTGTCCAGTTGGTTCATCAGCCGCGGCTGGCCCGTGGGCAGGGCGCGCCGGACCGTTTTGGGCATATTCGGTCCGAGCATGCTGCTGCTTATCCCCGCCGCGTTCAGCAACAACTATTGGGCGCTGCTGGGTCTTTTCGCCTATGCCAGTTTCGCCTACGCCGCCTGCTCCACCATGTTCCTCACACTGCCCACCGATGTGTACCGCAGCAACGCGGTCGGAACCGTCATGGGGTCGGGCGGCACCGGTGCAGGCTTGGGGGTGCTTCTGTCCACACTGCTCATCGGCGTCATTTCCGACAGGGTCTCCTTTCAGCCGGTGATCATCGCCGCCTCCATCATCCCCTGCGCGGCCACGCTCGTCTTCATCTCCCTCGTCCGCGCCCCCAAGACACCCGATCCTGCGGGAATCATCCAGGATTTCTAAGGCCACCGGTCCCTCCACAGGCCGGACCTCTTCCCATCCCTGTCGAACCAGTTCTTTGGTAATCTGTTGACAATTCCTCACACCTGTAACACTTGGCGGCCGGGACAGTACTGTGTGAAGTTTTGCAGACACCGCAACGAGTCCAGTTATAGGTTGTAAGTCAATGGAGTACAAGAAGTTAAAAATGAATACCGCGACCCTGGATATCCAGATTGACATATGTCCAAATGGTGACGCTGATGCCATGCGGCTGGAATATGATGTTTACCTTGCAGAGGGATACATCGAAGCGAATGACGCCCATCTCGTCCTCGAAAACCGCGATTATCCCGAATTCGTGCATTTTGTCGCCCGGATCGACGGCAGGGCAATAGGCTCATTGCGGTTGGTGACTGACGCGCGGCCACGCCATGATGTTTTCCGGTTGGGCTCGTTTAAGCACTTTTCGATTCAGAAATGGGCCACCGACCTGCTGCATTCGGCCGACCAACGCCGTGTCGTTGAGGTGGGCACCATGGTGATTGACCCTGAATTCCGCGGCGGCGACACCTACGCGCAATTATTCCAGAAGGCGTTCGAGTATGCCGTGCTCAGCCGGGTGCACCTTGCATTGGCCACCATAGACGAGGCATTCTATCACCGGTTGCTCAAGCGCGGCCTGCCCTTCAGGGAAATGGGCGAGCGGAGGTATTATATGGGCTCCTACACGGTTCCCGCGCTGATTGATGTCGATCAGTTGATGCGGATGATGTTTGGTCCGCAGACGGCCACCGCCGCGGCACGCCCGGCGCACGCCGCCGTCTCCGTCATGCCGATGCGGCCCGCAATGGCGTCGTAAGGCCATGACGGTCGTCACGCGGCGTTTCGTTGAAAATCAGGCGGCGCGCCTGCTGCGCCGAAGCCCCCCTCTGTCCGAACTTCGCTGGCGGATGCACACGCTGGCCGACGCCCCGCTCAACGCGGTGGGCACGCTCCTGCACAGCGCATGGCAGCGCGCCTACGGCAACCGCATCCGCATCGCCTTCACCCCCGAACTGCTCCGGTACGCCGCGGCCTGCTCGGACGAACCGGGCGTGGTGACCCTCGCCGAGGACAGGCAGGGCGTTTGCGGCGTCATCATCGGTTTGCCCATGGAATGGGACACAGGCGTTGAGCACGGCTCCGCGACCCTTTCCACCGGCCTGTGCGTGGCCACACGCCGCGAAGGCAGTTCTCTTGTAGAACTCATGCTCCATAAGCATGCGCTTCATCTGATTGAAGCGGGCCACGGGTTCAGTCTTCACTGGCGGGCGACCGCTTCCAAACGCCCCGAATCCAGCGGTTCGGGCCTCATGCACGTGCGGCGCATACCGCTCTATGCCAAACCTCTTCACTGCGCCACGGCGGCGCGCCTGGGCAGTCTCGGCTTGTGGCGGAGCATGGGGCTGCGCTGGATCGCCTGGCGTCACCGTTCCGGTCTCGCCCTGCCCCCCAGCCTGTCCATGGACCTTTTCACCGAACAGGACGCGGAGGAGTGCGCCGCCTTTCTCACGGCGCAGCAGCCGCAGAACGGCATCCGGCGTCGCTTCTCCCCCGCCCTGCTCAACCGGCGCTGCCTGTTCAGCGAGGGCGGCATCCGCGCCGCGGGCCTGGTGTTTCGTGAAGCGCGGCAGGTCGCCGGCGTGGTGTGGGGATACGTGAATCCCGTTTTGGACGAGGATGCCTATTGGGCCATGGATGGTGCCGTGTTTCATGCCGACTTGCCCGCAACGCGGCGCGCCGCCTGTCTTTCCGCGGTGGAGGGGCATGCGCGGGACACGCTGGGTTGCTTCGCGATCATGGCGCCGGGCTCTGTGTGCCGCGAGCCGCTCGACCGCCTCGGCTACATCGCCGTGCGCCACTACCATCTGGGTGCGGTCGCCTATCAGGAACTGACCGCGCTCACCCGCGAAAACGTCGGCGGCGCATTCCTCGAATTGCGCTGAACCCGCCCCAACCGCTACAGTCTTGGCCATCATGACTGTTCCCCTGTCCATTCCATCGGAAGGTGTGTCCCCGAACGAACACGCACGGCTCGAAGTGATGCTCGCTTTCGAGCAGGGCGCCTTTGAATCAGGCTTTCGACGCGTCGCGGGCGTGGACGAGGCCGGGCGCGGTCCCCTGGCCGGACCGCTCGTGGCGGGTGCGGTGGTGCTGACCCGCGCCGTGCCGGGACTCGACGACTCCAAGCGCCTCAGCGAGGCGCGGCGCGAGGCGCTTTTTGCGGAACTCCTGGCGGGCGGACATGCCGTCGGCGTGGGTGTGGTCGAGGCGGACGAATTGGACCGGATCGGGGTGCAGCGCGCCAACTACAGCGCCATGGCGCGCGCCGTTGCCGCACTCCATCCGCCGCCGGACTTTCTGCTGGTCGACGGTTTCAACCTTCCCGGGGTGCAGCAGCCATGCCTGCGCATCATCAAGGGAGACCAGCGTTCGCTTTCCATCTCCGCAGCGAGTATCATAGCCAAGGTGACACGCGACCGCCGCATGGCCGAACTGGATCGGGAATATCCCGGCTACGGATTTGGTCAACATAAGGGATACGGAACCCCGGATCATCTGGCAGCATTGGCAAATCTGGGTCCATGTCCTGAACACCGTCGCAGTTTCGCACCCCTTGCCGACCAGAATCGGGATGGACGTTTGTTGTTATAGAAAAAACCGGCGGAGTTGACGCCGAAGAAACACAGAGATGATGAAGGTGTTATTCAATACAATTGTGGCCACGCTCTTGAGCCTGACGGGCGGTTGCGCCGCCTTGGATCAGCTTGTGCCCTTTACGGACCCGGATCTGGGCAGTTATGCGCCCGTGACCGAGGAGGCCCGGTCGTACGCCCATTTCCTCAGTGCGGTGATGTATGAACGGCAGGGCAGAAACGATCTTGAGGTGGAGGCGCTGAACCGCGTGGCCAAGCTTGATCCAGAGTCGCCCACGCCGACGGTGTACCTGATGCGCGCCTACCTGCGCAAGGGCGACTTCGGGCAGGCGCTCAGGGCCAGCCGGCGGAGCGTCGAGCAGGCGCCCGATCGCCCCGAGCTTTGGCTGCTCCTCGGCCAGATGCTCCACCAGCAGCATGATTTCGAGGGAGCCGCCGCGGCCTACAACAAGGCCATCGAGCTTCAGCCGGACGATCTGGTGGGCTATGGCGCGCTGGTGGAACTTCAGGAGAGCGCCAACGACCTCGTGGCCGCGCAGGAGATTTACGAGAATCTGGTGGCGCGCAACCCGAAGTCCGGCGCGCTGCACTACCAGCTCGGCCTCAACCTGATGCGCATGAAAGATTATGCCGGTGCGATCGGCGCCTTTCGCAAGGTGATGGAACTTGAACCCCGCGTGACCCGCGCGCAGTACATGCTCGGACTCGCCCTCATGGAGGCGGGCAAGAACGGGGAGGCCGCCGCCGAACTGGCCAAGTACACCGAAAGCAAACCGGATGAGACCGCGGCGCTGGAATTTCTCGCCGCCGCGGATGCGCGCATCGGAAAATACGAAGATGCCGCGGCCGCCTGCGCCAAACTGCTCGAAAGCAAAGCGGCCCAACCCAAACATTTCCTGGAGGCGGCATGGGTGATGCTTCAGGCCGGCCGCTACAAGGAGGCCGTGCGCCTGGCCCCGGAATCGGGCAGCCCCATACTCGCGGGCGTGTTCGCCGTACTGGCCAACCAGGCCATGGGTGCGGATTACGTGGATGAGTACGCCGGACTGGACAGCATCGAGGGCGACGTGGAGCCCGAGTGCGACAAGGCCCTGACGGAACTCCTGACCCTCTTTGACGTGCAGCCCGCGGGCAACCGCCTGCTGGAACTGCTGCGCGCACTGCCGCAGGGCATCGATCAGTCGCGTGTGCTAACCTTCGTGACGGCCCGTGTGCTGATTCAGATGGAACGTTATGCCGAGGCGGCGCCGTTGCTGGAAAAGGCGATGAACAAGTTCGGCCCAAGCAAAGGGCTCCATTACGAGCTGGCGGTCTGCTATGAAAAACTGGACGACCCCGTCCAGGTCGAGCAGCACCTGCAGGCCTGTCTGGTGTTTGATCCGGGCAATCCGGAACTGCTCAATTTCCTGGGGTTTTACCTGGCGGACAAGAACACGAAGCTCAAGGAGGCCGAGGTTCTGCTAAAGAAGGCGGTCAAGACCGAACCGGACAATCCGTTCTATCTCGACAGCCTCGGCTGGGTTTACTACCGCATGGGCAAGGCTCCCGAGGCCCTTGATCTGGTGCGCCGCGCCATATACGGCATGGAATCGGACGACGCGGTGCTGCGCGATCATCTCGGCGACATCTACCTGCTCAACGGCGACGAGGAGGCCGCGGTGGATCAGTGGCGGCGGGCGCTGCGGCTCGATCCCAAGCTCGACGATGTGCGCAAGAAACTTGAGGCGCACCCGCCGAAGAAATAGCCTGCCCGGCCGTTTCTCCATATTCTCCTCCGCCGAGGGTGCTCATGTCATTATCCATAAGTCTTGGGGTTTGGGTAATGGTTCGTTTCTGCAAGGATAATCTGTTCTCCCCTTGCCTCCTCCTGGCCCCTCCGCGCCAATACCCGGCGGGACACATTCTTTCTGCTTGTTCAAATGGAGGACTCTTCCCGTGTAACGCCCACAAAAGTTGCTGGTATTGTTGGGTGAACGCGGCCCAGCATGCCGCGGCAAGCAATCGCAAGCATTTCATCGGAGCCAGGAGAAATAGAGATGCAGACGATCTGGAGTGGTTTTCTGAGTTCCTTCAAGAACATGTGGGCCGAAATCATCGGCTTCTTTAGCGGTCTGTTCGGTTACGGTGCCAGGGCCTAACCTTGGACCGGTCCGTCCGGGTGATTCCGGACACATGAACAACGTTTTTGTACCCTGACGCCGTCGCTCACTCGCCTACCCCCTCACCCTCACCCTCTCAACCGAGCGACGGCGTCCCCTTTTTCTTTTCGGGACATGGGGCTTATGGAAGTCATGGGAAGAATGGGAGACGGCACCGCTTTCGGATTCGCGCTTCCTTGACGCATTCGATTCCGGACCCCGGTTCTGACTATAGTGGGGCCGGGCGCAAATCAGCGGGGAATGAACCATGATCGTCATGCTTGCCGTGGTGGCCCTTATGGAGACCGGAATAATGAACGACGAGTATCCCGAACGGTATCTGTTCAGTCCGCAGGTGTTTCAGGCACAGGAGGGATGCTCTTGGCAGGTGCCCGATTCCGGCCTGCGCATGAACGAGCACTACATCGCGGCACCGGCGGCGGACGAGGACCGGAACGCATGGCTCGAAAGGCTGAAACGCTACCGCGACCAGGTGCGCTCCGGCGATATTGAGTGTTATGTGGCCCTGCATTTTGACGGCGAACGCGCCTGGATTCGCACGGCCCCGCCGGTGACGGCACTGTTGAAGCTGAGGGCCGGCGACCGGATAAATGTCACCATGTCGGCGCGCTGGCATGAAGGCAACAACATACTGTGCACGGCCTTTGATTATGCCGCGCCGGATTCGGGCGCATGGAAGGGATGGAGCGGCGTGACGGACACGCTGGAAGTGCCGAAGGACGGCGCATGGCACGAGGTGGACACGGAGTATGAGGTGCCGAAGGACGCGCCCGACGGCATGCTGATTCGGCCCATCTTCGGCATGGACGGCACAGAGGACAAAACACCAGGCAAGGTGGACGTCCGCTCCATTGTGATCGGGCTTGACGGGCTTGACCGCATGATGGCGCTCAGCCGTTACCTGAGGGCCGTGGTCAAACCCGGGGTGCAGCGTTGCCTCTACGACCGCGCCGACCTGCAATGGGCCGCCACCGCGTTCACCGGCCATTTCACGTTCATGTGGGACCGTTCCTTCTACGATCCGGACAAGGGTTACACCATTGATTCGTTTCTGGCCGACGGCAAGGCCGCCTTCGGCGGCTACGACACAGTGGTGCTTTGGCAGGCCTATCCGCGCATCGGCGCGGACCCGCGTAACCAGTTCGACTTCTACCGCGACATGCCCGGCGGACTCCCGGGGCTGCGCGGTGTGGTGGAGCAGCTTCATCAGAACGGCGTGAAGGCGTTCATCGCCTACAACCCCTGGGACACGGGCACGCGCCGCGAAGGCATGCGCGACGAACTGGCGCTGGCGGAGATTGCAAAGGCGATTGACGCGGACGGGGTCTACCTCGACACGCTGGGCGAAACCTCGCCGCTCATGCGCCATGCGCTGGACGATGTGAAGCCCGGCGTGGTCATCGGCACGGAGCTGCATCCGCCGGTGGAACAGTTGGGCCTGTGCAGCACTTCCTGGGCCCAGTGGCTTCAGGACCCGGTCCCGCCGGGCATGCTCCACCTCAAATGGATTGAGCCGCGCCACATGCAGCAGCAGATAAGGCGCTGGGACATCGGCCATGCCGGCGAGATAGAAACGGCCTTCTTCAATGGGTCGGGCATGGTGGTGTGGGAGAACATCTTCGGCGCGCACAATCCGTGGGACCCGGAGAGCCGGGCATTGTGGAAACGCGCCGAGCCCATCCTGCGCGCCTTTGCGGGCGAGTTCACCAGTGATGCCTGGGATCCCTTTGTGCCCACGGGCCAGAAGAATCTGTATGCGCACCGCTGGCCCGGAAAGGACTTGGCACTGTACACGCTGCTTAACACCGGTGCGGTCCTGCACGGTGCCGAACTGCTGGTCTGCGACCTGCCCGCGGGCGCAACCGCGCATGACCTGCGCGTAACCGACTTGTGGAATAGAAGAACGGCAGATTTCGAGGTGTTGCCCTCCGGGCAGGTGCGTGTGCGGGGAGACATGGACCGGCTCGGCTGCTTTGCGGTCCAATCCGCCGCGGACAGCCGTGTGGGCGCGCTGCTGGCCGCGCCTGCGCCCGAGATGGACAGCGACCCGCGCGTAGCCAAGAGCGTTGTTGATGCAAAACCTGTCGCGCGCACCGTACCGGCCACCTCCCCTCCGCAGGCTATGGTGGCGGTTCCGGGCGGAACGGTCCGGATGAAACTCACGCATCAACGGCGTGAATGCGGCTGCTATCCCGATCCCGGCACGCCGGTGGAGAAATGGCATGAGTTCCTGTGGGGATCGCCGCACGACGGCACCCTCATGCACGACTACAGGGTTGACTTGAAACCCTTCTTCATCGGCGAGACCCAGGTGACCAATGCCGAGTTCAAGGCGTTTCTTGACGCGACAGGATACGCTCCGAAGCACCCCGAGAATTTCCTCAAGCACTGGCCCGGAGGGAAAATGCCTGAAGAACTGGCGGAGCATCCGGTAGTGTATGTTGATCTTGACGATGCACGCGCCTATGCGGCCTGGTGCGGAAAGCGGCTGCCGACGGAGCCGGAATGGCAGGCGGCCGCGCAGGGAACGGACGGCCGCGAATGGCCCTGGGGCAACGCGTTTGACTCCGCAAAATGCAACCCCGGCGGGAGCACCCTGCCGGTCCGGACGCTGCCGGAAGGGCGCAGCCCGGTCGGCTGCCAGCAGATGAGCGGCAATGTGTGGGAGTGGACCGAAAGCGAGCGCGACGACGGCCACACCCGTTTCTGCATGCTGCGCGGCGGGAGCTGGTTTAAGGCCGAGGGCAGCGGCTGGTACGTGCCCAGCGGCCCGCAGCCGTGCACCAGCCATGCCAAATTCCTGCTGCTGTGGCCCGGTCTGGACCGATGCTCCACGATTGGGTTCCGGTGCGTAAAAGACCAGTGATGCGGAGAGGGTCCCGGCCCAGGTCATAATGGAGAAAAACGTCCATGACAACTGCACGATCCCACCCGATGTTTCGGTCTGGCTGCGCCTTTGTGCTCATCGCCGCAGGGGCATGGTGCGGTCGGGCTTACGCTGATTTGCCGCCTGACTTTGCCGTCTCACCCGGCATGCCGGTCTGCATGCCCGGCGCATCGCGGGTGCATACGACCGCGCTGCGGGAAATCGCGACGGCGTTCCCGGACATTGCCCCGGAGACCCTGCACGTTTCCGCTGAGGACAAACCGCAGGCCGGTGGACTGTTTGTGGCTTTGCTCGGAGAATCGACCGCCGCGCAGGCGTTGGCGCGCGACGGACTGATCGACTTGCACAATGCGGCGGCGGAAGCCGACGCCTTTGAGGTGCTCCTGCACGACGGCGTTCTTTACCTGCTGGGCAACACACCGCGCGGCATGCTGCAGGCGGTGTACGAATTTCAGGAAATGGCGCGGGAGGGCGGGATGATCGCCGGCGGAACGCACCGGCGCGGTGTATTCCAGATCAGGCAGCGGGTCTTCCATCAGCGCTTTGACGGGTGGCCGGGAGAGCCGGCCGATATCCGCTATATCAGCCATCTCGGCGCGAGTCATTGCCTTCTGACCCACGACTGGAGCGGCGACCTCCGTCACATGCAGGCCTATGTGACCAGCCCCGTCTTTCCCGACGCCGTCGATCCCGCCGGGGTGGAAAAGAACGGCAAGGCATTGCGGCGCATGATCGATGCCTGCCTTGACTACGGGATCGAGCCGGCGTTGTGGATTACCGAACTGCCGTGCCAGGGCGGGCCCTGGATGCCCGAATCGGCGCGGCGGCAGTTCCTGACCCGTTTTCCCGAAGAGGTGCTGAGCGATTGCGGCACCTATCAGGGCAAAGTGCTCTGTTTTGGGCACCCGAAGGTGCAGGACTACTATCGGGACCTGCTGGCACGTTTTTTTGGACAATTCCCCGAGGCGTCGACCCTCTATCTCTTCGGGTTGGATTCAGGTGGTGAGTTCTGCGATCCGGACCAGTGTGCGCGCTGCGGCGGCAAGAGCAAATTCGACCAGCGGGACCGGCTGATCCGGTTCCTGCTTGAGGAGGGACGAAAGGTCCGACCCGGTTTGCGCGTGCTCACCACGGGATGGGGATGGTCCGGCGACACAGACCAGTTCCTGGCGCGTCAGAGGGAACTGCCCGCGGACAGCGGCCTCTATCTTGCCGCCGAAACAGACGGTTGGCAACCGGAGCGTCAGCGGCACGATTTGCTGGAAAAGGCGCGCGCCGTGTGCCGGGGACGGGGCCAGGTTTTCATCGGCTACGATGACCTGCACTGGGGCGATGACACTGTCCACGGGTTGAACGACATCCAGGATTACCCGATGGGGGTTGGGGCAAAGATTCGCCGCTGGCACGAACTGGCCGTTGACGGCGTCTTTGACCACTGGGGCGGGTTTAACCGGGACATCTCCTGCAACTCGCCCGCCTGCCGCGCATTCTTCCTCAATCCACTTCAGGATCCCGAAACCGTCTGCCGGGATATTGCCGTGAAACAGTTCGGGGAAGCGTCCGGTGTGTTGGCGCTTCAGGCCTGGCTTTCGCTCGAACGTGCGCATGCCATTCTTTCAAACGCCTGCACGTGGGCACCCACGCAGTGGCCGGGCTGGTATCCGGGACGGGAATGCGCGCCCGTGCCGGAGGACTTTGCGCATTCCGGAATTCACGGCGGAGAACCGCCGAGAACGGCCGGTTCGGTTGTTTACAATCCGCCCGATCTGCAGGACCGGCTTCAACGGGTCGGCGACGCGTGGCGCATGGCATATCCCCACTACCAAAAGGCAATAGACTGCATGCGCGAGGCGTCGGAAAAAGCGGGCGACAGTCCTGTGTTCTACAGTTTTTGGTGGTCCGGCGAGGGGAAGAGCCCCTCGCGGCGCGAGCACCTTCGGCGGGAAGGCATCTATTTGGAGTCCATGGCCCTGGTGGGTCGGGAAATCGGGATTCATTTTAGTCTCAATGCCCTGTTTGAAAGGCTTCAACGTGACCCCGAGGCGTACAGACAACAGGCGGGCGACATGCTTCGCGAGGACGTCCAGGCATGCGGCGACGTTGCCGACTTGTTTGAACGGTTGAAGGCCCAGGGTGACGACAAGCGGGCCGACCGCGACTGGGCGCGGCTCTACCGGGTGAAAGCGGACCGCATCACGGCGTACTTGGGCAGTGAAAAGTAGGGCCGGCGCGTCGGGGCTTCCGCCTCTGTGGCAAAGAAAAACGCCTTCCGGCGCGTGACCGGAAGGCGTTTCGTGCTTTCATGGAGATGCCGGTAGGGGGTTACCGACATCTCCGGTGAGGTGCGTAGCTCTGAGGGGGATCAGAGCGTCACAGAGGAAAAAAACGGATAATTGCAAAGGGTGGAGATGCCGGTAGGGGGCGACCGGCATCTCCGTGAGGTGCGTAGCTCTGAGGGGTATCAGAGCGTCACAGAGGAAAAAACACATGATTTCAAAAAGGGGAAATGCCGGTAGGGGGCGACCGGCATTTCCGGTGAGGTGCGTTGCTCTGAGGGGGATCAG
>CAIXUF010001127.1 GCA_903922535.1 Candidatus Hydrogenedentota bacterium | reverse complement strand
GAGGCGGGCGCCTCCGGCGCGCTGACGGTCGCCATTGTCACGCTGCCCTTCAGCTTTGAGGGCGAGGAGCGCATGAACAACGCGCTGACGGGCCTTGAAGAGTTGCAGCAGCATGTGGACACACTCATTGTCGTGCCCAACGACCGCATCGCCGAACTGAGCCACACCAACACGCCGCTGCTGGACGCGTTCCGCCACGGCGACGAGGTGCTGCACAACGGCGTGCGCGCCATCTCCGAACTCATCACGCTGCCCGGCCTGATCAACGTCGACTTCGCCGACGTGCGCACCATCATGCAGGCCAAGGGCCGCGCGCTGATGGGCATCGGCATCGCCCAGGGCGAGGACCGCGCCGTGCGCGCCGCGAAAGAGGCCATTGACTGCCCGCTGCTGGAGCAGTCCGACATCCACGGCGCCAGGGGCGTCATTGTCAACGTCCGGGGTGGCTCGGACATCCGCATGCGCGAGGTGCAGGACGCCATCAACTACGTCAAGCGCAACGCCAGCGCCGACGCCAACATCATCTGGGGCGTCGCGCCTGAAAACGAGGAACGCGACGATTTCCAAGTCACCGTCATCGCGGCGGGCTTCCCGAACCGCGACGTGGAGGAATACAGAAACAAGTCGCAGTCCGTGGCGCTGGACGACCTCCTGGACTCCGCGCAGCAGATCGCCCCCGCGCCGCCAGTTGTCGCGCCTGTCGTCGTGACGCCCCCGTCCGCCGTGCAAGACGAAGATCAAAAGCCGGAGCCCCCGCAGCAAGAAGCGCCCAAGCCGCAGCCCGCCCAGGCCGCAGCACCGGCAATACCCAAGCCGGCGCCCAAGCCGCAGCAGCCCGCCAAGGCCCCGGAGCAACTCGACCTGCCCAACGGAAAAGGCAGCTTCACCACGGTCTTTTCCTCAGGCGCAACCCCGGAAGAGGACGACATGCGCATCCCGGCATACATGCGGCAGCAACGCAAGAAACAGTAGCTGGAGAAACTGGGCAGTCAGGCCTCTTGCCTCCGGCCATGCATCCCGGTGCCGGATCTCTGGACTCCCAGTGCGCGGTGACTATACTGGGACGGAACTTTCAGGCAGGAGCACGCATTTATGACCGCAGCCGAAAAGAACATGAAGGACCGGCTCGTCGCATTTGTCGCCTGGGCGAAGCAGAACATTACCGGTGACGAAAAGGGCGAGGCCCAGATATTCCTTGACCGCCTGTTCCAGGCCTTCGGCCAGCCGGGATGCAAGGAGGTCGGTGGCCTTTTTGAGCATCGGGTCAAGAAAGCCGCAGAGGACGGCGGCGGCACCGCCTTTGCCGATTATGTGTGGAAGCCCGTTGTTCTCATCGAAATGAAGAAATGCTGTGTGGACCTGCACAAGCATTACCGGCAGGCTTTTGACTACTGGACCCGGCTCGTACCCAACCGGCCCCGCTATGTCATCCTCTGCAATTTTGACGAGTTTGATGTCTATGACTTTGAGACGCAGATGGACGCGCCCGTCGATTCCGTCTCACTCGAATACCTGCCAGACCGCTGGGGCGCATTGAGTTTCCTCGCCCCGGGCAATCCCGATCCCATCTTCGGCAATGATCGCGTCGCCGTCACCCGGCAGGCCGCCGACCATCTTGCCGGCTGCTTCAACCACCTCGTCAAACGAAAGATCAACCGCGAGCTTGCGCAGCGGTTCACGCTGCAAATGCTGGTGTCCCTATTCGCCGAGGATATTGGCCTGCTCCCAAAGTACTTTGTGACCCAACTGCTGCATGAATGCAAGAGACCCGCCGACAGCTACGACATAATCGGTGGCCTGTTTCGCGCCATGAACACCAACCCGCCCGAGACCGGCGGGCGCTACAAGGGGGTCGATTATTTTAACGGGGGCCTCTTTGCCCAACCCGCCCGAATCGAACTCGAATTCAGCGAATTAAGCCTGCTGTGGCAGGCCGCCGATGAGGACTGGTCGAAGGTCCAGCCCGAGATATTCGGCACCCTGTTCCAGCATTCCATGGACAGCACCGAACGCCACGCCTTCGGCGCCCACTTCACCCATCCCGCGGACATCATGAAGATCGTCGGACCCACCATCGTCGCGCCCTGGCGCGACCGCATCGAGAACGCCACCAGCCAGAAGGCGCTCAAAATGCTTTTGGACCGGCTGCACCACTTCCACGTGCTTGATCCCGCCTGCGGTTCGGGAAACTTCCTCTACATAGCCTACCGCGAGCTGCGGTGTCTGGAGGCGCGCATCTATGATCGAATCGATGACATGTCCTCAAAGAGCATGGTGCGCGAACAGGCCCAATTGAATTTCCTGAGCGCCCGCAATTTCCACGGCATAGACATCAACTCTTTTGCCGTCGAGATCGCCAAGGTCACCATGATGATTGCGCGCAAACTCGCCATCGACGAGTTTCATGTCAGCGAGGAGGCATTGCCCCTCGACAACCTGGACGCCAACTTCATCGCGGCCGATGCCCTGATCACCTCTGACGGCAAACCCGCCGCATGGCCCAAGGCCGATGTCATTATCGGCAACCCCCCCTTCCTCGGGGCCAAGCTACTCAAACCGGAACACGGCCCGGACTACGTCAACGCGCTGCGCCGCGCCTATCCAGAAGTGCCCGGCATGGCCGATTTCTGCGTCTACTGGTTCCGAAAAACACAGGACCACCTTCCGCCATGCACAGCCAAAGACCCGTTCGCGGGGCGCGCCGGGCTCGTCGGCACACAGAATATCCGAAACAACCAGTCCCGTGTCGGCGGCCTGGATTACATCGCCAAGACCGGCACTATTATAGACGCAGTGGACAATCAGCCCTGGTCCGGCGAGGCCAACGTGCATGTCTCCATCGCCAACTGGGTCAAGACGCAAGACCCCGCGTTGTTGCCAGAGAAACGCAGTCTTTGGCGTAAGATCGAACCGGAAAAGGGGATGGCCAAGCGAAAGCGGGGCCAAGGCAGCGCAGCGAAGGAATACGATCTTGACAGGCGAGAGTGTGATCGGATCAATTCGGCCTTGTCCGATTCAAGCGATGTCTCTGACGCCCAGAATCTCTCCGTCAATCACGGGTTCTGCTACACGGGGCAATACCCGCGGCATGAAGGGTTCATGCTTGGAAACAAGGAAGCCCTTTCTATGCTGGCCTCCGATTCGCAAAACCGAGAAGTCATCAAGCCCTTCTGGGTCGGCCGGGAATTGCTTTCCGAACTGTCGTTGTCCCGCTGGGTAATTGACTTCCAAGCAATGGACATTCTACACGCACAAGCCTATGCCGAACCGTTCAATCACCTTAAGAAGGTCACTCTTCCTTATATTAAGAACAAGGCCGACAACGAAAAACTGAAGACTGGCAAGAAAGGCGGT
>CAIXUF010001126.1 GCA_903922535.1 Candidatus Hydrogenedentota bacterium | reverse complement strand
GAGCGGATTGTAGGGCTGGATTTTCTTGGCAATGGCCTCGGCGAGCCGGTCAACTTTCTCGGCATTGATCTTGGCAACCTCCTCGTCGGTCATGAAAGCCTCGGCCTGGCGCTTGGCGATGGCGTCCTTGATCAGAGTGTTGACGGCTTCGATCTGCCGGCGGGTCTCCTCGGCGGAGGCGCGCAACTCGGCGGCATGCTGTTCCTTGACCAGGGTGAGCTCCTCCTCCTGGTGGCGCTGGAGATCAGGGATGACCTTGGCGTTGATGTAAAAAGCGTAGCCGCCCAGCACGAGACCGATGAGCACGACGGTCAGAAGGATGACAGGAAGCTGCTCTTTGATTTTTTGCCACATGGGAAGATTGGTTTGGTTTGTTAAGGCATGTCCCTAACAGGCCTGCGGTTAATTGCAATGCTGGGATGTTTGCGCAAACCCGGTCTTTTTCTGCGGTAGGTTCGTCGGTGGATTTCCGCGGTAGGAAGCCTGCTTGCAGGCGATGGTTCCTTCACTTTACCAGTTGACCAGCCCCGCCAGTGTGGCGACGGTTGACGCCCATATCCCATTTCACCCATGTCTGATTCCAACACCTATGATCTGGTCGTGATCGGCGGCGGCCCCGCCGGATATGCCGGCGCCATCCGCGCCGGACAACTGGGCAAAAAAGTCGCCTGCATCGAGTTCGAACGCGCCGGCGGCACCTGCCTCAACTGGGGCTGCATTCCGACCAAGGCCCTGCTCAAGAGCGCCGAGCTTTATCGCACGTTCCAGAAGGCGGAGGCATTCGGACTGACGGTGCAGGGCACGGGTTTCGACTTCGGCAAGGTGATGGAGCGTTCCCGCGGGGTCGCGGGCCAGATGGCCAAGGGCATCGAGTTTCTCTTCAAGAAAAACAAGGTCGAATACTTCATCGGCCGGGGCCAGGTCACCGCGCCGGGCATGGTCGAAATCACCGAGGGCGAGCACAAGGGAAAGTTTTTCAAGGCGAAGAACATCCTGCTGGCGACGGGCTGCAAGCCGCGCCAGCTGCCCGATGTGCCGGTGGACGGCGCCCGCGTGATGACTTCCCGCGAAGCGCTGGTGCCAAGGGCGTCGCCGCCCAAGTCCCTTGTGATCATCGGCTCGGGCGCCATCGGCGCCGAGTTCGCCTATTTTTTCAACGCCTTCGGCACCAAGGTGACCCTGGTCGAAATGCTGCCGCAGGTGCTGCCCGTCGAGGACGAGGAGGTGGCAAAACTCCTCCAGCGCAATTTCGAGAAGCAAGGGATCGCCGTACACGTTTCGACCAAGTGCGAGAACCTTCGCGTCGGCCGTGATTCGGTGAAACTCGACCTGGTGAAGGACGGGAAAAAGCAGGAGGTCGAGGCCGAAAGCGTGCTCGTCGCGATCGGCGTCACCGCCAATCTTGAGGGTGTGCTGTCGAAGCTCGTGAAGCCCGAGCTCGACCGTGGCTATGTGAAGGTGAACGAAAACTACGAGAGCAGCGTCAAGGGAGTTTATGCCGCGGGCGACATCATCGGACCGCCTTGGCTCGCCCATGTCGCGACGTTTCGCGCGCTCAATGCGGTCAATGGCATTTTCGGCCACGGGAAGCCAAAGCGGGTGACCACGTTCCCCGGTTGCACCTATTGCCAGCCGCAGGTGGCCAGCATCGGCCTCACGGAGAAGGCCTGCAAGGAAAAGGCCCTCGACTACAAGATCGGCAAGTTCCCCTTTGTCGCATCGGGCAAGGCGGTCGCCTCCAATGATTCGGAGGGCTTCGTCAAAGTCATCAGCGATGCGCAGACCGGCGAAATCCTCGGCGTGCACATCATCGGCAACGAAGCCACCGAACTGATCGCCGAGTATGCCCTGGCGATCAATCTCGAGGCGACCGTCGAGGACATCCACCACACGATCCACG
>CAIXUF010001125.1 GCA_903922535.1 Candidatus Hydrogenedentota bacterium | reverse complement strand
CATCAGCGCATGGGAAAAATTGAGCCCAACGCCCACATTCTTCATGGCGATTTCCTGGCACATCGACAGGGCCTTGCCGACCGAGGCGATGGTCAACCGCTTGCGCGGGTCACGGGGCTTGTAGGCGATGGCCACGTTCACGTCGGGCGATGCGTACTTGGCAATGGTCTTGATCGAGGAAATCACTGTGTTCCAATGGGTTGTGTAGTCCACATGGAAGGGATAGTCAAACCCGTCGGTGTACAGACGCAGCACCACTTCCGTGGTCCCCAGGGCACGGGCAATGTCCACCGCCTTGCGGCCCTCGTCGATGGCGGCATTGCGCGTCTTCTGGTGCTGGTGGCCAAAACCAGCCAGGGCGAAACGCCGGGAATGGCTCAGACTCGCGGCAACACAGGAACAGGCAAGCCCGTAATCCTTGAGCAGCCGCTTCATTTCCTTCACGGGCATGTCGTTGGTGATGTCATTCTGACGGATTTCTACCGCCTTGATGCCTTTCAACTTGGCAATGGTCGAAAGCACGTCCGCCGTGCGCGGCGCATCGCGATAGCCTTCACTGCAAAAACCGTCATGCGCGTTGGAAAACACCCATAAGCCGGTAGCCAATCGCAGGGTCATAATAAAATTCTCCTCGCGTGGTGCTTGCCTTAGGCAAGACACCATTTGCTTTTACTGCTTTTCGGGTTTCTCAAGCCTTCAACAAAGGATTTAGATGAGGCAGGCATGTGAACACATGCCGGAAACCTTCGGAAATATGAAGAAGGCCTGCTAGGTACGTCTGAACTTTGCATACTGTACATTAATATTAGGAACTTGTCAATAGGTTCCCGAAAGAAAACGGCTAATCCAATAATTCTACGTTTAGTATTAAATATGCACGAAGACAAGAGATAAAAAGGTGACGGACGCACAAATCGGTGTAATTCAACCAACAACCGCGTACGCCCTTTCGGGAACTTGGTCGCATCTTGGAGCGTAGTGCAACCTTGGTTACGTCATCGTACTTACTAAATTTTCTCTTATTAGGAATTATTCCGGTAATTTATTTATGGTTTTACGGTCAGAAAAGTGGGCTAATGGAGCCCCCCCGTCACTGGGATAGGCCTACCCGAGTCATACCACCCCGGCCCTCGAAAGAACGCCGTTATCGGAGGGCGCAGCGTTTAGCCTCTCTGCAATTGCCGAGTTGACCGACCCAAGGGCAATGGATGAAAATGCTGGTCATGATTACAGCAGTTTTGATGAGAATGAATGCTATCCACAGGGCGGGACCTTCCCAGTCCGCACGGTCGGGCCTTGCCGTTCTGATGCTGTGCGGCATATTGGCTGCGGCAGCACAGGCGGCCACGACCGTGGTGCCGGGACGCGCCGCGCCGCAAACGCCGACCACAGAAGGCTCCGCGGACGAGGCACCGGTGCAGGGAACCAAATTGCCGCCCGTGTTTCATGGCGTGGACGGAAGGCGGCCACCCACCACGGGCAAGGTTTTGTGGAAGGGGGCTACCCCGGACTGGGAAGCGCGGGCGCTGCTCTTCCGCATGCGCGACGCGGACGAACCGGAGGCGCGAGCGCGGGCGCTTGAAATGCTGCCCTTGGATGAGGCCAAGGCCTCGGATTTCGATCGGCTGTTCCTTGCCGCGCAGGACCCGCAACCGTCCGTGCAGCAGGCGGCATGGACCTCGCTGGACCGCTGCCGGGAGAAGGACCTGTTTGCCTATGTCATCCGCACGCTCGCCTGGGGCGCGGAGGACCGGGTAAGGACCCTGGATGCCGCGCTGCCGCGGCTGGGACCGCGCCTTGAGAAAATGATGACGGCCACGCTGGAAACGGAACTTGAGGCACCGCGCCACCGCCGCGCGGCCGCCTATTGCCTCGGCCGTTCCGGAGCAGACGCCGCGGCGACGCTCTTGGCGAAATATGCGCAAACAGGTCAGGACGACTTTGCGGAAACCTGCGCGGTGGCACTGTCGATGCTGCGTTCACCCGGCGTCCTGCACGACTGGGAAGCGATGCTGACCCACCAGGACACGACCATTCGGACCATTGCCGTGCGTGCCTTGGCGGATTTGGACACGGTTCCGGCCCGGCGCGCACTGTTCGAAACGGCGGCGGGAAAGCGGGAAGCGGGACGTCCGGCAGAACAGGAGGCGGTGCGGATGGTCGGCCAGTGGCCGGATACGGATTCCATACCGGCGTTGATAGACATCATGCGGATGAACACGCCGCTGAACGCGCTGGCGGCAAAGCTGCTGCATGAAAAAACAGGGCAGAATTTCGGGACAAATCCGGAGCCCTGGGAACACTGGCTCCAGCAGGGCGGTCAGAAACGGGGACAAGCGGAAGTGGAACCGTTGCCGGAATAAGTACGAAGGGCAAAGTACGAAGTACGAAGGGCAAAGTACAAAGTACAAAGTACAAAGGGCAAAGTACAAAGTACAAAGTACAAAGGGCAAAGTACAAAGTACAAAGTACAAAGTACAAAGAACAATATGCGAAGTGCAAAGCAGGAAGCGTGAACGGGATTTGAGTGAGGGGTGATGACATGGAAGAGTTGACAAAATCACAAAGGCCGTGGCTGACGCTGGCACTGGTGCCTGGGGTGGGTTCAACGCTGTTTATCCGTCTGCTGGCCCGGTTTGGCCGTCCAGAGACGGCGTTGCGCGCCCCGGAGGCGGAACTGGCCGAGATCGTGGGCCCGGCGGTGGCGCAACGCATCCGCCAGTACCGCGAATTCGTGGATGTGGAGGCGCAAGAACGGCTAATGCGCCAGTTTGATGCCAGGCTGGTCACCATGGATGATCCGACCTATCCGCCGCACCTCGCGGAAATCTATGATCCCCCGCTGGCGCTCTTTGTCCGGGGGGAACTGCTGGAAACAGACCAGTACGCCGTGGCCATTGTGGGCACGCGCAAAGCCACAAACTACGGGCTGGGCATGGCCGAACGCCTGGGCGCGGACCTGGCCGCGCGGGGCATCACGGTTATCAGCGGCATGGCCGAGGGCATTGACGCGGCGGCGCACCGCGGCGCGTTGCAGGCGGGCGGACGCACCATTGCCGTGCTCGGTTCGGGCGTGGACCAGGTGTTCCCCGCCGCGCATGCCGACCTGATGCAGGAAATCATCCGCAGCGGGGCCGTGGTGTCGATGTTTCCCATGGGCATGCCCGCGATGGCTGGCAACTTCCCAAGGCGCAACCGTGTGATCAGCGGGCTGGCGCTGGGGCTTGTCGTGGTGGAGGCGGGACCGACCAGCGGCGCGCTCATTACCGCCCGGCACGCGGCCGAACAGGGCCGCGAGGTGTTCGCCGTGCCCGGCCATGCGGGCCACCCGTGCAGCATGGGGCCTCATTCACTGATCCGCGAGGGGGCCAAGCTGGTCGAAACGGTGAATGATGTGCTCGTGGAATTGAACCTGCCCGCTTCGGCACACCAGCCGGTTCCCCCGACCGAACCGCAATTCTCACCGTCCAGTGGCGAAAAGCCGGAAAAGAAATCCGCCGCCCGCCCCGCGCCGATGCCCGACCGGGAGGCTCCGCCCCGCCCGGCTGTCTCGGCGGTGGAGTCGGACATTCTGTCGATGCTCAATCCGGACGGTTCTTTTGTGGATGAGATTGCCCTGTCCTGCCGCATCCCCGTATCGGAGGCGCTCAGCGCGCTGACCATGCTCGAATTGAAAGGGTTGGTGCGCCAGTTCAGCGGCAAACGGTTCGCGCCACGGTGAGCGCATTCGCGGACAGAATACGTCGTGGCGAACCCGTGAACGGGCCGCTGGGAATACTGCTCGGGGCCGCTTCCTGGGTGCAGCGCATCGGCATGGGACACAAATTGCGCGGACCGCGCGTCCGTGTCGAAGCGCGGGTGATCAGTTTCGGCAACATCACCGCCGGAGGCACGGGCAAGACGCCCGCCGTCATTGAACGCGCGGAACTGGAAGTGGCCGCAGGCCATACCGTGGCGGTGCTAAGCAGAGGCTACGGAGGCGCGCGTGTAGCCGAACCGCTGGTGCATCCCCCCCACTCCCCCGCAGATGCACGGCTGCTGGGCGACGAGCCCGCACTGATTACGCGGCGTGTGCCGCAGGCATGGATAGTGCGCTCCGCCGACCGCGTCGCGGGTGCCAGGATGGCGGTGGAACACGGCTGTGACGTGATTTTGCTCGACGACGGCTATCAGGCCGTCGCGCTGGAACGCGACGAGAATGTGCTGGTGATCGACGCGGTTAATCCCTTTGGCAACGGACACATTCTTCCGCGCGGTATACTGCGCGAACCGCTCTCCGCCATGTCCCGGGCAACGCACGTGATACTGACCCATTGTGACCAGGCGAAACACTTGGAAACCGTCGTGGCTGAGATTCGACGCCATTGTCCCAGTGCGCCCATCCGGTTTACCTGTCATGCCCCCATGGCATTGATTCGGTTGTCCGACGGCGCGTTGTTCGCCCCCGGAGCGTTTGGGGAACATCCGGTCACGGCGGTGTGCGCGATTGGCCGTCCAGAGTCATTCTTTGGCGCGCTCCAAAAGCTTGGCCTGGGCCTGGTTCATCGCACGGCCCTCGCCGATCATGCCGCGATCCCCGCTGACTTGCTGTCCGGCCCGGGGATGACGGTGATCACCGAGAAGGACGCCGCACGCATGGGCACCTTGGCGAAAGACGCGTTCGCGCTGGCGATCCGCCTTGAAGATTGGACGCCGAACACAACCTAGAATTGTGCCTCTAGAGACAATTGTGTAACGGGGCTGGAATAAGCGTGTAATCTCTGCCATAATCAGGACCGCTGTAGGATGCGGTTCGTGCGGCAGTGCCGGAAAGGTTGAGTCCGGCCATGCGGTTCCGGGGCCTTTGTCGCCTCCGCCGCACCAATGACACCCGCGTGCGGCGCCGCTTTTCCCCAGGCGTCAGGCACAAGGAGATAGTGTGTGTTCAAGAAAGCCATCATAACCCTGCCGGTTGCAGTGTTTTCGCTGCTGGCACTTTGCGCCTGTGAGCCGATGCAGGGCACGGGCATGGCCATCACAGGCCAGATTCAGGGCAACGGCGTGGATGTGGGGTCGCGGGTCGGCGGGCGCGTGGCCGAGGTGCCGGTGCGCGAGGGTGACTCAGTGCAGGCGGGCGACGTGCTGCTGCGGCTGGAGGACTCGGACGCGCAGGCACTGCTGCACGCGGCCGAGGCCGATCTCGCCCGCACCGAGTCGCTGGTGGCCAAGCTTGAAGCCGGCGCGACGGAGGAGCAGCTCCACCAGGCCGAATCGGCGGCCAAGGCGGCGGAAGAGCGGCTGCGCATGTTTGAAAACGGCGCTCGCAACGAGGACAAGCGCGCGGCCAAGGCGGCGGTGGACGCTGCCACGTCGCAAAGCGCCAACACAAAAGCCGATTATGAACGGATTAACAAACTCTTCAAGGCCGGTGCGGTGTCGCAGAGCGAATATGACCGGGTGCGCACCGCCATGGACACGATGGCGGCCCAGTACAAGGTGGCCAAGGAGAAGCTGGATGCGCTGACCAACGGCGCGCGCGTGGAAGAGGTCGCGATGGCGAAGGCCGACTATGCGCGGGCCAAGGCCGCGCTGGACGAGGTCAAACGCGGCCCCCGTGATGAGGACAAGGCCGCGGCGAAGGCCACCCGTGACGCCGCCGCGGCGGCCGTGGAGCGCGCCAAAGTCAATCTGAAGGAAATGACCGTGACCGCCCCGTCCAAGGGGGTGATCGAATCGCTCGACCTGCGTCCGGGCGACCTGGTGAAGCCGGGGGCCGTGGTGCGGCTGATTGACCCCGAAGACCTCAAAGTCACCGTCTACATGGGCGCGGCCCTGCTGGGCCAGATCAAGCCGGGCCAGAAGATAGCCCTGACGGCGGACGCGCACGGCAGCGAACGCTTTCAGGGCGAGGTTTACTTCATCGCCTCCGAGGGCGAGTACACGCCGCGCAACCTCCAGACCCAGGAAGAGCGCGTCCAGCAGGTGTTTGGCGTCAAACTGCGCCTCAATTCAAACGGCGGCAAACTGCGCGCCGGAATGACCGTGATCGCCCATGTTCCCGGCGTGCCGGAGAAATAGCCCGTGGCGGTGAACGCATTCGAGGACCGGCCCGTCATCATCCACGCCGACAATGTGTCGCGGCGTTTTGGGGCGTTTACCGCCGTGGACCATGTCAGCCTGGATGTGCTGGAGGGCGACATCTTCGGCTTCCTTGGCCCGAACGGGTCCGGAAAAACGACGCTCATGCGCATCCTGTGCGGCCTGCTGCGGCCCACGGGCGGCCACGCCACGGTGCTCGGCAAAGACGTGTACGCCGACAGCGAGGCGGTCAAGCGCAGCATCGGCTACATGTCGCAGCAGTTCAGTCTCTACAAAGACCTTTCGGTCATGGAGAACCTGCGCTTTTACGCGAAGATCTACGGCATCCCGCGAAGCGAGCGCCTGGCGCGCATGGAAGAGGTGATCGAGATTGTCGGCATCGCCGACCACCGGCACAAGCTTGCGGGAAACCTCTCCGGCGGCTGGAAACAGCGGCTCGCGCTGGCCTGTGCGCTGGTGCACCGACCCCGGCTCATGTTCCTGGACGAGCCGACCGCCGGCATTGATCCCGTGGCCCGGCGCGATTTGTGGAACCTGCTTTTCGATCTTGCGGGCCGCGGCGTGACCTTCTTCGTCACAACGCACTACATGGACGAGGCGGAGCGGTGCAGCCACATCGGCTACATCTACTTCTCAAAACTGATTGTGTACGGAACGCCCGCGGAGCTGAAGCGGCTGCCCGACGTGACCCCCGAGGGCGCCGAACGGCTGGAGGTGCGCGTGCCCAGCGTCGCCGCGGCCATGCGGACGCTCAACACTTTCGACTATGTGCGCGACGCGACCATATTCGCCGACGTGCTGCACGTGCTCACCGAACAGGGCAGCGCGGGGCGGCTTATCGCCGACCTCGACAGCGGCGGCTTCCCGGGCGCCGAAGCCAAGCCCATCCCGGCCACGCTGGAGGATGTGTTCGTGACGCTCACGCGCCAGCGCGCCTATGAGCGCGCGCAGGAGCAGGCCGATGTTTAGGGGACTCTCCGCCATCGTCTACAAGGAAACGCGGCACATCCTGCGCGATCCGCGCACGCTGTTCCTGATGCTGCTCATCCCCTGCCTGGAACTGATCATGTTCGGCTACGCGGTCAACCTGGACATCAAGCACATTCCCACCGTGGTGTACGACCTGGACGGCCGCAAGAACGCGCGGGAACTGGTCGAGGCCTATGTGAACTCCGGCTATTTCCGCATCGCGGGCACGGTCAATTCGGACGGGGCGCTCAACCGGGAGATTGTGGCGGGCCGCGCCAAGGTGGGCATCAAGATCCCGCCCGATTTCACCGACCGCATCCTTGAGGGCAGGAGTGCCGAGGTGCAGGTGTTCATCGACGGCAGCGACTCGACCTCGGCCATGCAGGCGCTCAGCACGAGCAACGCCATCGGCATGCTCGCGTCAATGAAAATCGTCGGCAAAACGCTGGGCGGCGCGCCGATCCTGGCGATTGACACGCGGAACCGGGTGCTGTTCAACCCGGACATGCGCACGGCCAATTTCATGGTGCCCGGATTGGTCGGCGTGATCCTGCAGGTGGTGATCACGCTGCTGACCGCCTTCGCCATCGTGCGCGAAAAGGAGCAGGGCACGCTCGAGCAGCTCATGGTGACGCCCGTGTCGAGGCTGGGCCTTATTCTGGGCAAGCTCGTGCCCTTCGGTG
>CAIXUF010001124.1 GCA_903922535.1 Candidatus Hydrogenedentota bacterium | reverse complement strand
TGCGAGGCCAGGTCGGAAATGTCCGCCACAAGGGGCAGGCAGGCCACGCCCAGCGCTTCCACCTCCAGGACGAGTTCGCGCAGACCGGGCCGTTCCGCGTCACCCTCCAAGCGCGTCGCCACGGCGGCAATGTCATACCCCTTTCCGGCCAGCGCCAGGGCAATGCCCCGGCCAATGCCCCTGCTTGCGCCGGTCACCAGCGCCGTTGCCCTACCCATGAAGTTTTCCCTGTTTGCGCGATTCGCGCCGGTATCCCCACGACTGCAGCGCCACCGACGCGGCGATAAGCGCCAGCACGGGCAGCGCGTAGCGCACGCCGGCCGCCCTGAGGCTGTTGCTGAAGGTCCACACGCGCAGCCGCAGATAACCGCCCACCTCCGGGACGCGGCGCTTTATGTGATAATTGCCCCGGCCGCGCGTGATTTGCCAGCGGATGAATTCGCGCAGGCTGCCCTTTTCGGCATGGTAGACCAATTGGTCGGACGCATAGCGTATTTTCGTGCCCTGGTCCGCAAGGTGCCGCGCCAGCGCCGTGTCCTCGCCGCCGGGCACGGGAAAAGTCTCGTCAAACCCTCCCGCCGCAAGGAACACGATCCGGCGCATGGCCACGTTGCAACTGCTGAAACTGTTGGCGCACCCGTTCGCATCCGTCCGCCAAACCCGGTCAAATCCAATGATTCCGCCGCCTGGAAACCCCAGCAGCGCCACCGCTTTCCCAAAGACGGAACGCACCCGTGTGACCGTGTTGCCCGCGCAGATTCCCCTTGTCTCCAGCCGGAACAGGGCAACGGCCAGCGTTTTCGGGGCCAGCTCACAGTCTGTGTCCGTGAAGAAAAGGTTGTCGCTGGTGGCCGCGTCCGCCCCGTCATTGCGGCATACGGCCGGACCGGAGCGCTGCTCCCGCCGGAGCACCCGGAAACGGGGATCCTGAAAAAGCGAATAGTCCGCCTGTTCCGAGGCATCGTCCACCACGATCACCTCAAAGTCCCCCATCCTTTGCGCAAGCAGGGAATGGTACAGCGTCTCCAGATGGTGGGGAAGCGGATTATAAGAGGGTATAACGACTGAAATGGATGCCATGCCTGTTCCACCGATTCGTTTGAACAGACATTATACACGAGTATCGCCCCGCGCCCCAAGCCGCGCAACATCGGCCTGCCAGAAGAATGCGGGTGTCCCCGCCTGTCTTTTGCCGGGCGTTCTTCCCGTGGCGCCCACGGTGTCCTGCCGCGTTCCCTGCGGGCTGCGTTGGCGTCATGGCACCGGGCTTTGTCCGGGGTCGGATGCGCGCGCGTCCGGTTCGGGCCCGGAGTCGGCATAGTGGGTGGAACTGTCCGCCAGTTTGTCCACTGTGAAGGTTCCCTCCGGTCCCGACTCCGGCCTTGCGTTCGGATCCCGCCGCCTCAGCTTCAAGTCAGAACGGTGGATGCCCGCCTCGGCAAACTTGTACTCGTCGGAATCTTTCGGAAAAACCTTCATCATGTCGAGATAGAGCCGGGTTAGGTTGTCCCCGTCCGTGAGCTGTTCGAAACAGCCGGCAAGTTCCACGTACACCGCAGTCCTGCCCCGGCTTTGGGGAAATTTCTTGAGCAGTTGCTGGTATGCCCATGCGGCATTCTGGAAATCGCCTGTTTGTTTGTACAGGTTGCCCATCGCGCGCAGCAGCGCTTCCGCATCCGGATCCTCCGGATTGGCGTCGTACCGGGCACGGTGCCTGCCGACCGCCCCCAGTTTCTCTTCGTGGACGGTGGGTGGGGGGGGGGCTGGCACCGTAAGAAGCACCTCGCGCATCTGAGTCTCGCCCATGACCGTGTTTGGGTTAAGGGTTGAGACCCGGGTTGAGACCCGGGTTGCCACCGCTGCGTCAGCGCCGCCGACGAAGGCCTTGTACACGCCCAACCCCACCCCCGCCACGGCCCAGGCGAAGATAAGGGCAAGACGCCATTCCTGCCTGACCACACCGGCAAACGTCTTGTCTATGGGGCTCGTTCTGTTCATCCAAGACCCACCTCGCGCCAGGACACCTCAACCAAGGCCAGAATCGGGTAGTTGCCGGCCATCCCAAGGGGCAGATTGCTGGCCAGGGTCGGCACCTGGAAAATGTTCGGCACCTGGTTGCCTATGTCAAAATAGGTGGCCACAATGGTGCCCATCAGGTTCGTTTGTTTTGCCATGGAGATGGTGCCCGCCGCGTAGAAGGCGCCCAGCATGTCCAGTTGCGAGGAGGTGCCCAGGCTCATGTTCGCCTTGGTCATGATGCCCAGGCAGTTGTTCACCGGGAAACTGTTCGTGTAGTTCGAGGGGACGCCGTTGTTGCAGGAGAGGAGACTTGTGTCTATGCTCACGTTGCCGGTGGCCAGGATGGCGCAGCGTCCGCTGTAGTAGATCGTCCCGCCCGTGAGGGAGAGGGTGCCGTTGATTTTGATCTGGCCGTTCACCTTGAGCGTGTCCGTAGCGGGGTTGAACTTGAGGTAATCGTCGGTCGCGGCCGGCGCGGCGGCGAGCGCGGCGGCGCCGGTAAGCATGGTGTTGGTGGTGGCATTCCAGTAGAAGGCTGTGCCGCCCGTGTTGAGGGTGATGTTGCCCGTGTAAATGCCGTCGGTCGGGTTGGCGGGATCGGCCAGGAGCACCTCAGTGAAGTATTCCTCCTGCGTGTAGGGCAGGCCCGTTGAGGACCGGGTTACCTTTGCGCCGGTGGCCGGGTCGAGCCATGGGTCGCTCAACTGCGGGAACGGAACCTTGTCCCCCAGATCGTACAGGGCGCTCCATCCGTTGTCGCTGTACACGCTCGTCGGAATGCCGCGGCCGCCGTCGGCCGTGGTCTTGTTGCCGGTCCATCCGTCAGTCACGTAGGTGCCGTCCACCTGGTCCTTTGCGTTGTCCCAGGGACTGTAATACTCACCGATGCGCGAGTTGCCCGACATGCCGACCAGGCCGTGCTTGACGCGCAATTTGGCGTGGAGCGTTTCGACGGTTTTGTTGCCCACGACCACCGTCGGCAGGGCGGGCACGCGGGCCTCAAGGAAGTAGGGCACGCCGTTGTAATTGTTCTGCAGGAGGGTGTTGCCGCTGAGGTCGATGGCGTCCTCGATGGCGATGCCGCCCGCAAGCAGGTTGTCCCCGAGAATGTGCACAGAACCGCCGATGTTCACATTTCCCTGGACCACGCCACCGGACGCTCCGGCACCGGCGAAGATGGCGTTGTTCCACACGTTCACATCGGTGGCGCCGTAGACCGCCTCGACCCGCCGCGTAACGTTGCGGTATTTCGCCGCGGCGTGGATGCTGCGGATGCCCTTTTCGTTCGCGTCGTCAATGGAGCCGTCCCCGTTGTTGTCCCGTCCGTCGGTGCCCCAGTTCACGGAGTAGGCAAGGACCTGCGGGGTGATGTTCCCCGTGACGCCGGGGTCGGTGGGAAGTGACACCGGATGGCTGGCCGACGCGGTGAAATCGGGCAGGACGAGCTGTTTGTTCGCGTCGTACACCGGCGTCCAACCGTCCAGGCCGATGGTCCCGCTGCCGGTGCTTTCCAGTTGCGCCTTGCTCATGGCCAGCGCCGCCTCCATTGCATCGAAGGCCTTGTTGTAGTTCTGGTGGGAATCGGCGTTCCGAAGCTGCTGGACGTGACGCGCGGCCACGGCAACCACGGTCACCAGGACCACGGCGACGAAGATGGTGGCTGTCATCAGGGCCATGCCCGCATCGCCTCTCTGAAGTCTGTCGTCTCTTCCAGTTGTCATTCCGGACCCTCCAGTCTTGCCGTAGGTTTAGTTCCTCGGCACCGCGAATTCGGTCAGGGACACCCGGTACGGCTTTCCGCGGTTGTCCTTGACCTCCGTCTGCACGGTGATATCCAGCCCACCGTTGCGCGGCACCACCCAGAACCCCTTCACAAGCGGCACGCCGTTTGTCTTGGTGGCCGAGTCCGGCGGCAGCCCGTTGCAGAGCACGCGCGTCTTGGTCCCCTGAACCATCACAAGCTGCGTCTTGGTCACTCCGTCCTTGTTCGCGTCGGCGGTGTCCGCCTGCACGGTGATTTGGGTCCCCAGTTCCAGAGCCGCGGTCGCGTTCACCGCTGTGCCGTTACCGTCCACGTCGGTGGCCGCGCGAAAAGTCAGCACATCACCGGGCAGGCTGGCCGTGTTGATGGAGGTGGCCGCCGCCGCATGCACTCTGGCCACCAGTGTTTCCAGGGCTCTTTGGGCCTCTTCGGTGGCTGTCATCTTTGCGCGCTGCACGCTGGATGTTCTGCTCATGCCCAGTGACAGCCCCATAAGCGCCCCCATCACGACGGTGAAAATGGCCACCACCATCACCATCTCAATCAGGGTGAAACCGCGCCGCCGCATGAAACGCCCTTTGGGCTGCATAACGCTAGTTTCCGGCGTACGCAGTTGAGGTAAGGGCGCAGACCTGCCCCCTTGGCGTGGCGTACACCACGGTCGCCCGCACTGCCAGCGGATTGGGCAGGCCGGCCCCCGCGGCCGCATTGGTTAGGGGCAGCCGCACGGCATTGCCGTTGGCGTCGAGCGCGTCCAGCACCATCGCCATGGTGAAACCCGGGACCTGCGGCGGGGCTGGTGGTGAATAGATGAACAGCGCGGCGCGCGGGGTGTACCGCACCTGCTCCAGCACGCTCATCCCATAGGCCACGGCCTGGGTCTTCCCCTCGGCAACCTGCCCCGACGTGCCAATGCTGACCAGCGACCCAAAGAGCAGGCCCATGCTCATGGCCACCACCCCGGAGGCAATCATGAGTTCTATAAGGGTAAACCCTGAATGTGTTCGGCCTGATCTTTTGTGCATGTCAGCAATATTGGCCATGATGTACCCTTTCAGCACTCCCCAACAGGGATGTGTTTCGCGTTTTCATGCAGGACTCCAGAGGATGAATCCATATGAATTTTACCCCGCCCCGGGCGTTTCGAGAATAGGGGATTCCCTGAATTGCGACCACGAAATTCCTGAGTTCCGGCAGGAATGATGCATGTGACAATGTCTTGACCGGTTATGAGGCGAGACGCCCGCCCATACCCCAAGGGATGGGAGGAGATTCTGGACCCACAACCGCTTTCGACCATCACCCCACCCTCATGCAACACACGGGCAATGCCGTCCGCGAGCAGATTGTCCTTGAGAACGTGCACGGAACCACCGACGTTCACATTCCCCTTGACCGCCACCCCGGAGGCAATCACGAACTCTATAAGAGAAAGCCCTGAGAGGCGTAGGTGTGTCATCTTATATGTGTCATCATTCTTGACCATGCCCGAACTCCAATATATTTATCTGAGGAACCTAACCCGAGAAATTGTAACATATGATTGGGCACTTGTGTGGGGGGCAGGAAGAACGGCCGACAGAAATACTTCCGCCTGCGCGGGAGTGACAGGCGCTCCCGGCAAAAGACGGCTGGCAGCGATGGACGGGTGCGCGGGCGTGGCTGTCTTGTGTTGAATCTTCTTATGGACGATGGATTGCGGCCGGGTCCAGAAATCCCAGGCCCGCCAAGAACAGGTCGCCCATGCGCCTGCCAAAGCTTACTGTATTGAAGCCGCTTTTGTTGCCATGGCGTCCCGCACACCCGGAGAAGTCGTCGTTGCCCAGTTCATCGGAGGCCAACAGCCCGTCATGGTTCGTGTCGAGTGCATCAAACTGGGCCCGGGTCAACCCTGGCACCGCTGCGGCAGCCTCTTCGAACGACAACCGTTCGTCGGCATTGGCATCTGCCGAAGCGGGTACTGCCGCCAACTGCTGTTTCACGGTGTCCGCGTTCAGGGTTTCACCTTCGCCCTCGGCCGTTTCGGGCACCGGTGGGGCCGGTCCAAGGCTCACCACGATGCTGACCACCGTTCCCGAAGGCAGTTCCGCACCCGGCGAGGGACTTTGCGAGAGCACGGTGCCCGCCGCCGCGCTGTCACTGTGGTCCTGCATAACCGTGCCTGGCACCAGGCCCGCGGCCGTGAGGGCCGATTCCGCCTGTGCCTGCGGCTGCCCCAGGACATCGGGCATCACGGAAGGCTGCACACCGAGACTGACGGTGAGATTGACTGCCGTGGACGGCAGGACGGAAGTCCCGGCCGCGGGTGTTTGCGCCATCACCGTGCCGGACGGCACGGTTGCGCTGTACTGCTCCGTCACGGCGCCCGCCACGAGCATGGCGTTTCTGAGGGTCGCGACGGCGGCAACCTGCGGCTTGCCCACCACGTCGGGCACGGTCAGCCCGCCCCGGCTCAGCACGAGATCAATGGCGGAACCGGGCTGCACATCAGTTCCCCCGTCCGGGGTTTGGGAGAGCACCGTACCGGCCGGCACCGTCAGGCTGTATTGATACGCCACTGTCCCAGCCGTAAAACCTGCGGCTGCCAGCGTTTCCGCGGCCGCATCCTGCGTTTGGCCGACCACGTCCGGTGCGGGCACCGGGTTGGGAACTTCATAGGCGCCCATGTCGTATCCGCCGCGCTGCGGACGGGGCACACCCAGGAGATCGACGGCGGGCGCGCCTTCGGCGGTGCCCGTATCCACGCAGGGCGAGCCGGTCTGCAACTGGTAATTGCCCGCCGCCCCATCCACAAACTGCGGGTCCGTGTCAATGTTGCCTGTCCCGGCATAGCCGCCCTCCGCGTCGCTGAAGGAAGCCCGAACATCGACAAAGTAATTCTGCGCGGCCAGTGCCCCGCCATTGCCCCAGACGATGCTGTTGACCACATTGACCCTGGCCACACCGCCCCATGCACTGTACGGCGCATTGATGACATTCTTCGTGGTCGGATTGCCGGCAATGGTGCAATTGACAACATCCAGTTCGACAGCGCTCAGCCAGGTGCCTTCCACGTCCAGAATGCGGTTCTCGTGCTGCGTGAAGAGGCAGTTTTCCACCTGTGCGCGGCACGTTCCGTCCAGTGAACCGGCCAGCACACCCGCAAAGGTGTTTGCCGAGAAGATGCACCCCCTGATCGCCGGCATGCATATCCCGCCGGATGCGTCAAAATTCAGGACGCCAACCCAGTTCCTGGCAAAGGTGCTGTTGCTGACACACGAAAGGCACAGGGAGTGGTCGCAGGCCGCGTTCATGACCGCATAGGCGCCTTCCCCGTTGTCCGCAATGATGCACCCGGTGATCAGCGGGCAGGAAGTCTGGGTAAAATCCGCCACGTTGGCCATGACCGCGAGTCCGGGGCTGTTTCCCGTGATGGTGCAGTTCGCAATGGTCGGAGACACGCCCGAGTTGTCGATGGCGAGCAGATGCGTGCTGGCCGAATAGCCTCCAAAGGTGGACAGGAGCGCGGCAAGCGCGCTGCTGTAGCCGAAACGTCCAATCCCGTTGCCGCGGGTGATGACAAATCCGTCCAGCCGGGCATTGTCCGCGCCGTAGACACAGGCACGGACATTCTCGCCGTCAATGGTGGCGGCATGCGCTTTGAAGTCGCGCTCCCCGCGCGCCGTCTCGGTGCCTGCAAAGCCTCCGTAAACGTCGCAGAAAGGCTGCAGAACAACAACGGCATCCTCCGTGCCGGTGTAGGTGCTCCCGGCCACCCACACCTCGCCGGGTTCACCGGTGGCCGCGATGGCGTCGATCCCGCTTTGGATGGAGGTGAACGCAGTCTCCCAACCGGTCCCGTCCTCGGTACCCGAAACGTTGTCCGCATCGACACGAACGACCTTGACGGCCGGGGCACGATAGACAAACGCGCCCGGCAGCGTGCCGCTTTGGCCGTCCTCGTTGATTACAGTCACATCCACCGTGCCCGGGGCTTGCGGCGGCGCAAGGCAAGAAATGGTCTCTTCGGAAATGACCCGCACACCGGTCGCCGCCTCCGCGCCAAAGGTCACCTGCAATGTGCCCAGCCTCCCAAAGTAATTGCCCGAAATGACAACCGGTGTTCCGCCTGTCGACGGCCCTTCGGTGGGCGTGATTTTCTCGGGCATCGGCGGCGGCCCCAGAATGTACAGATATGCGCTGTGCAGCGTGGCCTCGCCGCCGCCGGGATTGAAAACAGTGACGTCCACCATGCCGGGCGCGTGGTGCGGAGTCCGGCAGGCGATTTCCATGGTCCCGTCTCCAGCGTCATACACGCGCACATTGACCGCCTCCGCCCCGTCAAAGGTCACCCGTGTCGTACCGGATAGGGAGAAATCAGTCCCATAGATGGCCAGGGAGGAACCGCCTGTGGCATACCCCAAGGACTCGCCCAGCCTGCTGATAACAGGGTTCATGGTGGCCAGATAGGTGAACCCCCCGGGAATGACGCCAACCTTTCCGTCGGGATTGACGACCGTGACATCGACCGTGCCCGGAGCATGGGGCGGCGTCTTGCATTGGATGGCCGAAATGTTCCAAGCGGAGACACTCGTCGATTCCACTTCTCCGAACAGGACTTTTGTGGGCGTATAACCATTGGTGCAGAAGTCTGAGCCGGAGATCGACACGGTTGCGCCCCCGAGGGTCAGGCCGTGGGCCGGCGTCAGCCCCAAGGGATGGGGTGAGGGGGCATCCACGTAGGTAAACCCTCCCGGAAGCACCGCCCTCTTCCCGTCGGGATTGACAATCTCAACATCCACCGGACCCGGGCTGTGCACCGGCGTGTAGCACACGATGTGGGAACTGCTCGATGCATAGACGCTGAAAGCCTCCACGCCGCCAAGCAGGACCTTGACGCTCCCAGAATAATTGTAACTGGCACAGAACCCGGTGCCGGTAACCGTTATCGCCGTGCCGCCTGTTGTGAGGTCCGCGTCGGGAGACACCGTATCAATGGTGGGCGGCGGCGCGTCCACATAAAGGAACCCGCCGGGGAGGACGCCGGTGGTGCCGTCGGCGGCAATGACCGCGACATCCACCTCGCCGGCGGCATGAACCGGGGTGGAGCAGATCAGGGTGTGGTCGTCAACAGCTTGGACATAGTAAGAGGAGGTGTACATCCCCCCAAAGGTCACCTGGAGGGGCTGATAGGGCGTAAAACCTGTGCCGTAAAGCGTCACCGAGTCGCCGCCCAGCGTGCTACCCTCGCCGGGCGTCACGCTGACGAGACTGGGAGGGGTCTGGGGCAGGTAGGTGAATCCGCCGGCCAGCGTGCCCGTGGTGTTTCCGGGATTGGTGACCACGATGTCCACCGTGCCGGGGGCATGGCCCGGGGTTTGACAGATAATATAGCGGCTCCCGTCCACCGCGTCCTTTACCAGCACATTGTTGGATTGATGGTCACCAAAGCTGACCTGTGTGTAGCCGTCCAGCATGAAGCCCGTGCCGGCGATGGTCACCATGGTGCCACCCGCTTCCTGGCCTGAATTGGGGGTGGCTACCGTGGGAACCGGCACAAGCGGGGGCAGGAAGGTGTAGCCGTTGGCCAGAGATCCCACTTTCCCTCCCGGATTGGTCACCACGACGTCCACTGTTCCCGCGGCATGAAGCGGGGTGTGGCAGTAGAGGATGGTGCCGCCGCCCACAAAGACATCGGTGGCCGGCACACCGCCGAAGGTGACCTGGGTGGTGCCTCCGGTGGGCGCAAAACCCGACCCGGTGATGGTGACGTAGTTGCTCTGGTAGCCCGGCCCCTCGTTGGGGGAGAGGGAATCCAGTTTCGGCTGGTATGTGGAATCGTAGTTGAACGCGCCGGGCAGCGTGCCCGACTGGCCGTCCGGATTCGTGACGACGATGTCCACCAGGCCGGCAATGTGCGGCGGCGCGGCGCAGGTGATATATCCGCCAAAATCGGGGTGGACCACCACGATTGCCGACTCCACGCCGCCAAAGGACACGGTGGGCGTGCCCGTGAGCGGCAGATTCCCCGCCACAATGTCCACCTCGGCGCCGCCGTAATCCCAGTCATGTGTGGGACTGCACGACAGAACGAGGGGGGCAGTGGCGTCGCTGTAAATGAAGCAGTTCGGGAGGAGTTCCCCGTATCCCACGATGCCAAAGCCCACCAGCCCCGCCGCATGCGGCGGAGACACGGCGGAATACAACGGCATGTGGCCCTGCACCCGGTATTCCCTGACCCCGGTAATCGGCACACCGCCGATGGTCAGCGTGTACAGGCTGAAGGGAAGCCCCGCTTCCTGTCCGACGACAAAGATCGTCTTGCCGCCCGCCGTCGGGCTGAAACAGGGCAACGCCCCGGTCACATTCGTTTCAAGGATCCCCGGGACAAAGACATACGCATCCGCAAGTGTGGCGCTGGACTGGTCCGGGTTGATGACCGTCACGCTGCACAGTCCGCCCCAGTGCGGCGGCGTCTTGCAGCTCAGCGAGAAGTTCCCCCCGCCCGAGTCGGACACCGCCACTTCGGACGCATCGGCATCGCCAAACAGCACCCGGGTGACACCGGTCACGCTCAACCCCGTCCCATGAATTGTCACCACGGTTCCGACCATCCCGCTGCCGTAGTCCGGCGACAGCGACGACAGCAAAGGCGCCGCCCCCGCAACCGTCGTGAAAACCGCACCAAGACACACGGCCACCACAAGACTCAGACCAGAATTGCGTGTCATTGTCCGAACCTCCCTGATTCGGTTAAACGCCCAGATGATTCCCTCGACGCCTCAGTATTCGCATGCTTTCCCGGAAAACAGAACAAATAGCATATCTACATGAATCGAAAAAACCATCCACAACCTGATTGTAGCTTAGCACGAGTATACCGTTTTGTCAAGGGCCCGCCTTCTGTCGGTGGAAGCTTTGCCATTGTTCATTCTCCTTGTGTTTGAACGACTTAAACCGTTCATTCCATGACCGAAACGCCTCGGAGGGGGCACAATCCGCCGCAAGGAACGCTTCAAAAGGCGGTTTTGAGGCCCCGAAAACGTCTTTCCATACCCGCCCTGCCCCGGAACAAGGATTTCTTGCCGCGCAGGACAGGGCTTCGTTGCCGTGGAAAGGGGCGCTTGTGGGTTGGACGGTCTTTGCCGTCCGCCGTGCGGTGGTCTGAAAAGCGGCCATCCCCCGACGCGTTGAATCCCACCACTTCAACTCTCCCCGCAATTTCCAATTCCCAACTATGAGAAAAGGGATAATCCGGCTTTTGGGGAAAATCAAACTGGGAAAGGGTCGTCTTCCGGGTGGGTGCTGTCTTGACGGGCGTATCTTCTCACCCAGCCGTCAGGGCCCCCTCGCATGAAGCGGCCGCCAAAGCAACAGCGTTCGCGCAAGAATATCCTGTCATCCAGACACCGTTCAGGACGTTGCGCGTTGGGGGACGAGGAAGGCAGAAACGGAAGAATGCCGCAGGTGCTTCGTTGAAATGCGCCCCAAACGCATTTCGATTCTTGCCCACGCCATGGTGAATGCCCCTGGATTCGCGGAACGGCCGACGGATCGTTTCCGTGCCGCATTGTTGCGGCCCGTCCCTTTGACTTCGTGTTTTCTTCCCTGCTACTCTCCGGGCGTCCATTCCGTCCGTGGAAGGGCCAAGTCGCAGTCGTTCATGCGTCACGCCTGGTGAAGGGCCTTCGGTGGGAACTCCCCAACGTCAACCCAAAGGAAATGCGCATATGTTGGAGCGTATCAAGGAAATTGCCGCGCGGGTTCGCGAACTGCGGGAGCTGTCCGGCGTTTCGGACGAATCGCTGGCGGCACGGGTCGGAATACCCCTTGAGCGGTATCGGCATTACGAAGAGGGCAGCGAGGATTTCCCCGCGAGCATCCTTTTCGAGATCGCGCATGCCCTGAACGTTGATCTGGGCGTCCTGCTGACGGGCGATGCGTCCAGGATGCATGTTTTCACGGTGACCCGCGCGGGCAAAGGCATCGATGTCGAACGGCGCAACCAGTACGAGTACCAGGCGCTCGCGATGAACTTCATCCACAAGAAGGCGGAGCCGTTTCTCATCACGGTCGAGCCCCGCGCGGACGGCGCAAAGCCGGAAGTGAACGCGCATCCGGGGCAGGAATTCGACTTTGTGATCGAGGGCACGCTTCGGGTCATTATAAGCCATCAGGAAATTGTGCTGGAAGCGGGCGATTCGCTCTTCTTCGATTCCGGCTATGACCATGCCATGGAAGCGGTCGGGGACCGCCCGGCCCGGTTTCTGGCTGTCATCCTGTAACGGGGTGCGACGGCCGTTTTGACCGCAGAATAAACGCAGGAGCAGGACATGTCTTTGTTGAACCGTTTTATGCCGCGGGAAGATTTTGCGTCCTATGAGGATTTTCGCGGGCATTTCACCATCAACGTGCCCGAAGAATTCAACTTTGCCTATGACATCGTCGATGTGTACGCGCGGGAGGAGCCGGACCGCACGGCCATCGTCTGGTGCGACGACCAGGACAACCAGCGGACCTACACGTTCCGCGAGTTGAAAGAATACAGCGACCGGGCCGCGAACGTTTTTCGCGGGCACGGCATCGTGAAGGGCGAACACGTCCTGCTCGTGCTCAAGAAACGCCCCGAGTTCTGGATCTGTCTGCTGGCGCTGCACAAGCTCGGCGCGATCGCCGTGCCCGCCACGCACATGCTCACCGCAAAGGACATCGAATACCGCGTCCAGTGCGCCGATGCCCGCATGATCGTTTGCGTGGCTTCCGACGCGCTTCTGGAGCAGACGGACGAGGCGCATCTGTTGTGCGGCGGTACGCTTCGGACAAAGGCGGTGGTGGGCGGCAAACGAAACGGCTGGGTCGATTTCAGCACCGAAATGGACGCCGCAAGCCCGGCGTTCGAGCGTCCTTCGGGCGCCGAGGCCACGCACAACGGTGACATTGCGCTGGTCTATTTCTCCTCCGGCACCACCGGCTATCCCAAAATGGTCCAGCACAGCTTTGCCTACCCGCTGGCGCATATCGTCACCGCCAAATACTGGCAGAACGTCGTGGATGGCGGCCTACATTTCACCGTCGCCGACACCGGCTGGGCGAAATCGGCCTGGGGCAAGATTTACGGGCAATGGATCGCGGGCAGCGCGGTGTTTGTCTACGATTACGACACCTTTGACGCGGCACGGCTGCTCGAAAGGATCAGCCGCCACGGTGTGACCACGTTCTGCGCGCCCCCGACCGTCTTCCGCTTTCTGATTCGGGAAGACCTGTCGCAGTATGACCTGAGTCAGATACGGCATTGTGTCACGGCCGGTGAACCGCTCAATCCGGAGGTGTACGAACAGTTCCTCGCGCAAACGGGGCTCGAACTCCGCGAAGGCTTCGGGCAGACCGAATCCATCGTCATGATGGCGACCTTCCCCTGGCTGGAACCCAAGCCGGGTTCCATGGGCAAACCGTCGCCGGGTTATGCCATAGAACTGATGAATGCGGAAGGCAAAGGTTGTGAGGTGGGGGAGGAGGGCGAGATCGTCGTCAATCTCCAGGGCGGCACACCGCCCGGGATGTTCGCCGGATACTACCGCGCGCCCGAGGCGACTGAAGCCGTCTGGCACGACGGTTATTACCACACGGGCGACATCGCCTGGATGGACGAGGACGGGTACTATTGGTTTGTGGGCCGGTCGGACGACCTGATCAAGAGTTCGGGCTACCGCATCGGGCCCTTCGAGGTCGAAAGCGCGCTCCTGCAGCACCCGGCGGTGCTCGAATGCGCCATCACCGGCGTGCCCGACCCGCTGCGCGGTCAGGCGGTCAAGGCAACCGTCATCCTCGCGAAGGGATATGTGCCCAGCGAAGCCTTGAAAGAGGAATTGCAGCACCACGTCAAGACCGTGACAGCGCCCTACAAGTATCCGCGGGTCATCGAGTTTGCGGACGAACTGCCCAAGACGATCAGCGGAAAAATTCGACGGACCGCCATTCGCGACAAAGACCAGCGGGACGCGTCCACGTAGAAGCGGCATCTTGCCGCTTTCTTTCAGCGCCCCAAGTCGAAGCAGAACGCGTCAAGATGACGCGTCTACAGCGGCAAGCCCCCCTGCTCCCCGCCCTTTGCCGTCACCGCCTCTGACCAGCGATTCTTGGCGTGCTTCTCGCCCCTGTTGTGGCATGGTCTCCGGACCATGCCGCTCTTCCGAGCGAAGGTCTCCTCTTCTCCGGATCATCTTCGTGATATTGACTCTGTTTCC
>CAIXUF010001123.1 GCA_903922535.1 Candidatus Hydrogenedentota bacterium | reverse complement strand
TTCATCGACGCCGGGGGGCGGCTGGTGCCGACGGTTGTGGCCGCAGCCGCACTGCCCGGCGATGGCGAGGATGAGAGCGGCCATTCGCTGGTGGTCACCGGCATTGCCGACATCAAGCGCATGCAGCAGAAACTTGCCCTGCGCGCCCGCGAACTCGAGCGCGCCAACGAGGAGCTGCGCATGCATGACCGCGCAAAGGACAGCTTTCTGTCCAATGTAAGCCATGAACTGCGCACCCCCCTCAGCACCATTCAGGGCTATGTCGAGATGTTCGACGCCGGGTCGCTCGGCCCCATGGCAGAGGCCCAGGCAAGCGCAATAAAGGTAGTGGACAGGAACGTGGAGCGCCTGCTGGGCCTGATCAACGGCATGATTGAGTTTAGCCGCATGCAGATTCGGGGCATTCAGATCGTGCAGAACCTTTTCCGGCCCGACGCCGCCGCAAACGAGGCGGCGGCCGCAATACACCCGGACGCGCTGGAAAAGCAGCTCGATGTGTCCGTCGACTGCCCCAACGCCCCGGCGTTCGTGTGGGCTGACCGCGACAAGATCATCCAGGTGTTCGGCATTCTCCTCAACAACGCCGTCAAGTTTACCCCGCGCGGCGGTCATATTCGCGTGCTTGTGGAGCAGACCGGCGATCGCGATCTTGCCTTTTCCGTCACGGACACGGGCATAGGCATTGCCCCCTCCTTCCACCAGCGGGTGTTCGACCGTTTCTTCCAAGTCGACAGTTCAAAGACGCGCCAGTACGAGGGAACCGGCATCGGCCTGTCCATCGCCAAGAACATCGTAGAGGCGCACGGCGGGGCCATTTCGGTAAGCAGCACGCCCGGCGAGGGAAGCTGTTTCTCGGTGCGCCTGCCGGGTGCCGTGGCCCGCCCGCTGGGCGGCGGCGAGAAGCTGAAGGGCCTGGAGCATCTCCACGTGCTCGCCGCTTCCGAACGGGAGGAGTTTGGCGATGCGCTGCGCGCCCTCATCGGGCGGGGTGTGGCCGAGATTGACTGGGCTCCCAGCGGATACCAGTGCGTGCGAAAAGCCGCCGACGGGGCAACCGACCTGCTTCTGCTCAACGAGGCGCCCTCGGACGTGCTTGGAAAGACCACCATGCGCCTTTTCCGCCAGAATCCCGCCACACAGCCTGTTCCCGTGCTGGTGCTTACCACGGAATCCGAATCGGACATCAACGAGGTCCGGGGGCAGTGGACTGCCACGGACTTCATCGTCAAGCCCTTTGCCGGCGACGCGCTTGCCGACGCCATCCGGCGTCTGTTGGCAGGGGCCGGTGCCGGGGAGGCTGCGGGCCTGGGCGACGCCCACCCGGTGCATGCGCTGAAGCGCTGCGTTTTCGTCGTCGATTCCGATCCGGGCCTGCTCGAATGGATGGCCACGGCCTTGAAATACCGCGACATTGGATGTTTCTGCACCGCCACGGCCCATGCCGCCGCGGACATGGCCCAGACCCTGCGGCCCGACGCCATTCTGCTCGACGGCGACGTGCCCGAGGCGCGCGTCAACGACGCAATCAAGGTGTTCCGCGACTGTCCGGCCACCCATGTCACCCCCGTCTACATGATGACCGGCGTGGGCAAGCCCGGGTTTGACCGGCTTGACGTGGCCGGTGTGCTCCACAAACCGTTCAGCATTAACGAAATCACGGATGTTATCGGCGTTGCCCGTTGAGGCAAACACCGTGAGCAAAGAAAAGGTACACACATGATGAATTTGCTGTTGGCACTGCCCCTGGCCGTGTTCTCCCTTGCCGCCACCCATCATGCCGCGCCGGCCAAGGCCGCCGCCCAGGTGAAGGCACCCGCCGTCCCCGGTAAAGCCGTCCCTCCCGCGAAGGAGGCCGCTCCGGCGAAAGAGGCCGCCCCCGCAAAAGAGGCTGCGCCCGGAACCGTCGACTACTACGCCACGCTGCCTGAGAGCTATTACTGCATCGAGGCGGGCAGCGGTGTTGTGCTGGATGAAAGCAATCCGGACATCCAGCGTCCGCCCGCCAGCATGATCAAGATGATGCTCATGCTGATGGTGGATGAGGGGGTTCAGGCCGGCCGTTGGAACTATGACATGCCGGTCGCCATCTCGAAGAATGCCGAGGGCATGGGCGGCACCCAGGTCTATGTGAAGATGGGGGAGATCTACCCGCTCAACCAGCTCATGCCGGCCATTGCGGTCGCCTCCGCCAACGACGCCGCCATGGCCGTCGCGGAGGGACTGTGGGGAAGCAAGGATGCCTACCTTGAAGCCATGAACAAGCGCGCGCAGGAACTGGGCATGACCCAGTCCAAGTTCAACAGCGTTCACGGCCTGCCCCCCGCGAAGGGCCAGGAGTTCGACCTGACCACCGCCAAGGACATGGCACGGTTGGGACAGGAATGCGTGAAACATCCCCAGATCCTGGAATGGACCTCGCAAAAGGAGCTTGTTTTCCGCGAAAGCGACGGGAAGAAGATAAGCACCAACAAGCTCCTCGGGGTCGTCGCCGGGGTGGACGGACTCAAGACGGGATACATCCGCGCCGCGGGCTTCTGCATCACCCTGACGGCGCAGCGCGACGGCGTCCGCCTCATCGCCGTGGTCATGGGCGACACGAAACATGAACGTTCCGAGCGCGCGCAGGAGCTGATCGAGGCCGGTTTCAAGAAGATGAAACGGGTTCGTCCGGTGGCCGCGGGCGCGGCCATCGGCAAACCCATCGCCGTGACCAACGGGGTTGCCCCGAATGTGGGGTTGGTGTCCAAGGGTTTTCTTGAGGCCGTTGTCCGCGAGGAGGACGTCAAGAACCTGCAAGTCGAGGTTTCCGCCCCCACCGAGATCAAGGCGCCCGTGCCCGCCGGGGCGTCTGTCGGGAAAGTGAGTCTCAAACTGGGCGACACCCTCTTTGGAGAGACCGAGCTGGTCACGGTTTCCGCCGTGGAGGCCAAGGGCCTCTGGCGCCGCATGGGCGAATGGACAGGCCTCAAATGAAATGGGGCGGCGGCGCGGTCGTCGTTGCCGTGCTGGCGGCATTTATCTTGTGGCAGTACCGCAGGCGTCCCGCCTGCCGCGGCGGTGCAACTGTTGTTGTTGTCCTGGCGGCGTTAACCCTCGCCGGGTGCGCCAGTTTCGGCGAAAGCCCCGCGTTCAACCACAGCATAGGCACACAGACCTTTTCGCCCAAGTACCACTTCACGGACAAGACCCGTCTGGTGGAAACGGCCCAGGCCATGGTGGACATGGGCTCAAACACCATCAAATTCGAGGCCGGGCCCGGTGCCTTGGCGGCCTATCATCTTCCGGCCAATCCCGCCATCCATACGCTGAAAGACCTGTTCACGCTCGACCCGTCCTATCAGGCCGTGTTGGCCATGCCCTTTGACTATTACCTCGTGTGGGCCTATCCCCTCGGCAGTGCGAAGTCCTGCCGGGAGTCTTGGACCGAAGAGGACCGCCAGCGCGAATACCGGGAGATCTACGATCTCACCAAGTACCTGCGGGAGAAGTTCAACGGGACAAACAAGACTTTTCTGCTCGGACATTGGGAGGGGGACTGGGTGCTGCTCGGCGGATACGACATCAACGCCGAACCCAAGCCTGAGTCCGTCACGGGCATGATCGACTGGCTCAATCTGCGGCAGAAGGCCGTGGATGACGCGCTCCGCGACACCCCGCACCACGGCGTGCGTGTGTTTCACTACACCGAAGTGAATCTCGTCCACAAGGCCATCGCGGGCCGGACGACGGTTTGCAGCGCTGTTTTGCCGCACACGAACGTGGACATGGTCTCCTATTCCAGCTACGACTCGCTTGACCTTACCAAGGGCGTGACCGCGATGCGGGACCGCCTCAGAACCGCGCTGGACTACATCACGACAAAGCTGCCCGCGAAGAAACTGGACTGGGATGCGCCGCGCGTGTTTATCGGCGAATACGGATTTCCCACGCGCCAGGTGAAAACGCCCAAGGCGCAGGAGGAGGCATCCCGCGAAGTGATTCGCGCCGGGCTCGAATGGGGCTGCCCCTTCATCCTCTATTGGGAAATCTACGACAACGAGATGGAGGAGGGCAGCGAGAAGACAAGCGGTTTCTGGATGATCGACAACCACGGCGTCATCCAGCCCGTCTACCGTTTGCACCAGCAGTGCCTCGCCAAAGGTCGCGAATGGTGTGCCCGGTTCCGGCGCCTGCACGGCCGTCCGCCCGCCCATGACGAATACTGCCACGCGGCGCTCCAGTGGCTGGACGAAGCGGGCGAGGCCGCATACAAGGA
>CAIXUF010001122.1 GCA_903922535.1 Candidatus Hydrogenedentota bacterium | reverse complement strand
GGTGGTAGCCGTCGACGGGCATGCGCGCGGCGGCGAATTCGGCCATGGCCGCGCCCATCGGGATGGCAAGCCTTTGCCGGCCGCGGAACTTGAGCAGCTTCACCGCGTCCATCATGACGCCATGGTAGCGCGCGACGCCGTAGACGCGGTCAATGTGTTTGTTCGGTTTTTCGCGGCAGTCGGCGCAGGGGAAATCGGGCGCGTTGCCCAGGGCGATCATGCGCTGGTGCGGGCGTCCGCATTGGGTGCAGAGCGGCGGCTCGACCCAGGGCGCGGCTGCCCAGCATTCCGGGCAGAAGAAGCCGTTCTCCTCCGTGAGCATGCGTGCCTGGCAGGCCCGGCAATAGACGGGCAGGAAGAAATTGCGCAGTGCCAGCGCCCAGTCGGGGCCGACCAGACGGTGCATCCAGCCGGGACTTGCGGTTGGCGTGTCAGCGTTTTCCGCCATAAAGAAGTGCCGCGTTGTCGTGCAGCAGGGCCGGCGCGGTGTCACGCCCGCCCCCTACCGCCGCAATTTCTTTTGCCAGCGTTTCGCGCACGAAGAGGGCTGACCCTGCGGCCATCTCCACGCTGGTCGCGTCGTGGGCGCACATTATCTTGTGCGCTGGCACATAACCCAGCCACATGCGCATCGCCTCGCCGTAGAAGGCGGGGTTCAGCACGGCCTGCCAGCAGGTGTCGAGATGGATGTTGGGCGTCTGCTTGGCCAGATGCCCCGACTCGGCCAGGAAGGGCCAGCAGTGCAGCAGCACCAGTTGCATGGCGGGGTAGCGCTTTGCCAGGGCCTCCAGCGGCATGGGCGAGGACTGCGCGAGGTTGTTCGTGCCCACATGGACCTGGTGCGGCCAGCGGCGGTCATGGGCCTGTTTGCAGCACTCTTGCACCACCCAGTCCCCGAATGCGCGCTCCTCTTCCGGCGTCAGGTCGCCGCGGAATTTCACGTCGCCGTCGTCGCGGTGCTGGAAATCGAGGGAACGGTGATAGGCCTGCAACTGCTTGATGCCGGCTGCGCCACCGTCGCGGGCGCGGTCCAGCAGGCGGCCGATGAATTCGCGCCATGACTTTGCGTCGGCGGGCTCCACGCCGGTCATGTCCGCCAACTGATCACGGCGGACGCATTTCTTCTTCCACATTTCAGGCAGCGGATCGATGCGCATGACGGTGCGCAGATAGTCCTTTTCCTTTCTCTCGCCGTTCTCATCGTCGGAGCGGCTGTAGAATTCGGGATGGACCGGCCGGACCACCGCGTCAAATCCGGCCCTGGCCATTGCCTCCGGGTGCCATGCGTGGATGTCATCGTAGACCGCCGTGACACGCCGGTCCGCCTCGGACCAGGACGCCAGATCGAAGGTGCTTATATCAACGCCGTGCAGGGCCAGAATGCCCCGCGCGGTGCAGCGGAACACACCTGTGAGCCGGTGCCGTTCGAGCAGCGGTTTGGCGGCGGCAAAGGCTCCGGCGGGATCCTCCGCCCACCACGCAAAGAAGTCCTTCCTGCCCGCGGCGCGCATCACTTCGCCCAAGTCCGAGCCGCCGGAAGTCAGCCAGCCCCAGCCATAGGGGTCGAGCACCAGGTCCCAGAGGGTGACGGGCCGCACCGGCAGCGCCCCCCGCAGCACGTCGGCGCGAAACCCCTCGTCCACCATGCCCAGTGCAGGAATGCTGCCCCAGTGCTCATGGCCGCAGAAATTGGGGATGCCGGAAAGGTCCAAGCCCGCCGGTTGCGTGTCCGGATTCGCGGCGGGTTTCTGCCCCGCACGGGTGTCTTGCGCGGCGGCGACGATGCTGACGGACGCACCGGCAGCGGCCCCGGCGGCCGCCTGCCGCATGAAATCCCGCCGACCCACATTTTGTCCGGTCATGACAGTCTCCCCGGGCAGTTCGCCCGTGCTTTGCATGCGAAAAGCCTACTGGAGACCGTTGAACGACTGCAAGCCGCGCGACGAAGCCGCAACCAGAAGAAGGGTCTTGAGTCTTGGGTCTGGGGTCTAGTGAGGCGAGAGGAGGAAATAGTAGTACAGAATAATGCAGAAGAGGTATTAACTTGGAGCAGCAGCGCCGCAACCAAAGAATCCAGAATTCAGAAGCCAGAAGAAGAACAGCCAACCACGGAACACACGGATGGGACCTGGAGTAGCAGAGCCGCAACCAAAAAGAAGGGTCT
>CAIXUF010001121.1 GCA_903922535.1 Candidatus Hydrogenedentota bacterium | reverse complement strand
GCCAGGAAATCGCCATGAAGAATGTGGGCGTTGGGCTCAATTTTTCCCATGCGCTGATGGCGGGCGAGAACCCCGCCGAGTCCATCGCTTTCCTGACCCGCGCCAGCAAGCTGTTCCAGGTCTATTTCAGCGACGGATACCAGCTCTGGGACGATAACATGATCCCCGGTACGCTGCACCTGTGGGAAACGATGGAGGCGCTGTTCTACCTCAAGACCAGCAAGTTCAAGGGCTATGTGACCATAGACATCCAGCCCCAGCGCATCGAGCCGACCCACGCGCTCCAGATCGCCATGGGCAACCTGTCGATTCTCTGGAAGAAGCTTGAAAAGCTGGATGCAGCCGAACTGCGCAAGGCCCAGAAGACGCTCGACGCCACCGAAAGCCAGCGCATCATCCGCCGGGTCATGCTGGGCTAACGAATTATTCTTTGTTGACTGGTCGCGCCGGGCCACCCCTGAGGGGCAGTCCGGCGCGTTTGTTTGTGCTTTGGTCCCGGCCTCGTTTACCCTGTTGCCCATAAAACAGGGGCGCCATGCGCCCCAAGAACGGTGGAAGAGCGATGCCAACACGTTTCTGGACAGTAGTTATGGCGGTTCTCGCGCTGTTGCTGCCGCTCATTGCAAGAGCGCAGGACCCGGTGTCTCTGGCCCGCGAGAAAATAGAGCGCTACAAACAGGCGGCGGTGGCCGCCGCCGCGCCGCCCATGGCCCCCATCGCACGGCGTGAGCCGCCCGACCGCAATGATCTGCTGGATGCGTTTGGGTTGTTCCAAAGCGTCGGCGCTGAGGAGACCAAAGACGCCAAAGTGCGCGCCGAGTACACGGAACTGCTTGGTTTGCTCGGATACCACGACCTTGCCGCACGGCAAATGGAGCGCAGCGCCGGGGAAACACCCAAGGACCCCGGCCTCTGGCGCGCCGCAGGCCGGGCATGGGTGGAAGCGGGCCCTGCCGGGGACGAGCGCGCCCTTGCGGCACTTCACAAGTCACTGGAACTTGACCGCGATTCTGCGGATGCCGCCCAAACGTGGTTCTTTCTCGGACGATTACAGCATCGGCGCGGGGAATACGATCCCGCCGGCGAATCCTATGCGGGGGCGTTGAAGTGCAAGCCCGATTATGCACGGGCCATCATCGGCAAGGCGGCGCTTGATGTTCGGGCTGGACAGCTCGTCGAGGCTTCGGCGGCGTTGGACGCGATGGGCAAGGCGGCGCAGCCCTATGACGTTGAAACCCGCGAACTGCTGCGCAAGGCACTGGCCGATCTTCAGGCCAGCGGTGCCAAGGTGCCCGACGAGGCAGCGGCGCAGGCCGCCTATTCCAAGCTGCTCTATCGTGCCGCGCGTGTGCCCGATGCGGTTGCGGCCGGCAACCGGGCCGTGGAACTCAAGCCCGACGACGTGGAGACCCTCAACTTCCTGGGTGCGATACTCTTGCAGGCGGGAAAGACGGACGAGGCCAAGAAAGTGTACGAAAAGTCACTGGCCGTTCGCGCCGACCAGCCCAACGTGACCGATGTGCTCAAACAAATCGACGGACAGCCGGGGCGGTGACAGACTCGGTGCCAGCATTTCAGGGCAAAGCGCGCCCCAAGGAAGAGATTCTTTCTGCCTTCACAGACCAGTGCCGCAGCTTAATCATACTGAGGATGCTGTTCGGCGGTCTTCTGGGCCGTGTCTCCTTCGTCCCATGGGCGCTCCAGCATGATCCAACGAGGCTGAGCCCGGTGGAAAACGTCGTCCCGGCCTTCCTTCTTCTGTCCGGTATGGGCTTCAGAAGTGCTTTTCTGCGCGGCATGCACAGGGGCGGTATTGCGGTTCTGCGGCGCCTGTTTATGCCGGATATGCATCCGTTCTGTAAGATGTCGCTGAGTTTCTGGACAGGCGGCGGATCTTCTTCCGCTTCCGAGGATGCGCACGATGCCGCAATCTCGTGATGGATTATCCTCCGCGATTCCGGTGCCTGCGGGCCGAGTGCAGCGCTGGCTGTGCCGGCTGACGGACGGTCTTCTTCTTGCCGCCTATTCCTTGCAGGTCATGATCTGCTGGAGCGTGGGCAAAGAAGACGCGTTCATCTGCTACCGGTATGCGCGCAACCTGGTGCGCGGTGACGGACTGGTGTACAACCCCGGCGAGCACGTGGAGGGCATAAGCAACCTGTTGTGGACGCTGCTGCTCGCCCTCTTCACCCGGCTTGGCGTGCCTGTGGACGCGGCCGACAATCTCATGGTGCTCTTCTTTGCAGTGGCGGCCTTCTTCGTGTTCCGGCGGGTCTTTGTGCGCGCGTTTGGCGACACTTGGGCGGCGCGTCTGCCGCTGTTCCTGCTCGTGTGCATGACGGCCATGCCCGCCGGGTTTGGCAATGGACTGGAAGGCTCGGCGACGGCTTGTGCGGCGGCGATCATGCTTGCAGGCGCGGTTGCGTCGGCACCCTGGACGATGACGCTGGGCGCGGTGATGATGTTCACGCTTCGGCCGGAAGGTTTTGCCTATGTGGGCTGGGCCTTTGTCTGGCTGCTGGCGGTACCCCGGCACAATGCCGGGCTTCGGCGGCGGGTCATGGTATGTGCGGTTGTCGCTGCGGGGACCTTTGCCGCGCTTACGATCTTTCGTCTGGCGTACTATGGCGACTTTCTGCCCAACACTGTTCGGGCCAAAGCGGCACCGCTCTCTTGGGGTATTCTGGGAGGGGGCTTCCGCTATATTGAGACCTACCTGTGGAGACTGGGTCCGGTGCTGCTGGTGCTGGCCGCGCTTGGCTGGGCCTGGCGACGGTGGCGCGGGCTGTGGCTGTTTTCCGCGGGCGTCTTGGCGCTAAACATGGCCGTTGTCTGCCGCAACGGCGGCGACTGGATGGGCGAATACAGACTGTTGTCCCCCCTCTACGGGCTCTTGGCATTCATCATGGTTATTCCGGTGTGCGCGGCGCGGTCATCCCGGCGCTGGATGGGGCTTGTTGCCGGGATCGCCTGCGTTGTCGGCGGGCTGTGGACCGTGGAGCCGAATGTGATCCTGCGCCATGCGCCGGAACTGCGTTTCACCTTGGCGAACATGTGGCGCGAACCCCTGGACTTTTACCGTCTTTTCGACCCGCACATTTCTGTGGCCGATTTTCGCGGCAAAGACGACCGGGTGCTGTCGGAATGGGGGGGGGGGTGTTGGTTATGCACTCGACGGTGTCCCGGTCATTGAGATGTGGGGACTGGCTGACCGCGACATCGCGACCGGCACCGGTCCGGGAACGCACATTGTGCCCGCCGGCGGCCGGATATGCTGGCCGGTCGCCTTTGCCAAAAACCCCACGCATCTTCTTCTCTGGCAGTGGGGCCTTCCGGCGCGCATTTCCAGCATTGCGGAGCTTCCCGAACTGCGTCCCAAGATAGCGCGCTTCCTTGCCGTGCAGGACGTTGCCTTTGACAACAACCTCCGCCTGTTCAACCTGGTCTTCACCCGTTCCGACCGCCGGGTGCTTTCCAAGTGTCTGCTGCACAATGGAGCCATCGCACCGGCCCTCGATTACGACGACCCGGCCCTGTACGGGCGTCCTCTCGAAATTGGGGGGCCGCTGTCCACGCCGGGCACCGAGGACGCTATCGCACGCACGCCGTGGCAGAAGGCGGGCTGGACGGCGGAGGACGGCAGCCCGGTTCCCACGGAATGGCTGAATTGGGACGATGATCAACGCCTGTCTTCCCGGCTCATGCTGCGCCCGGGAACAAACCGCTTCTCCCGGGAACTGCCCGACGATTCGCCTGTGGCGCTGCTTTTCGGCCGGTTCCCGTTGTTTGCGCCGCATGTCCACGTGACGGTGTCGGCCGAAGACGCAGAAGGCGGTACGGCGGAAATTGCCACTGCTGAGTGCTTGGACGATTCCTCTTCGGATTTCATCCTGAATCCGGTGCTGGCAACCGGTTGGCGCATGGCGAAACCTGTCCGGGTGGTGATTGAACTGGAATCAGACACAGCCTGCGCCGTGTTCTTGGCGGCCCACCGCTGGACCCGTGAGCCGTTCCCGGAGCTTCCCGCCCGGTTCCTGGCGGACACGCGTCTCAACGTTCCGACTGCGCTCCAGGTGCCAGCCATGCCCGATGCGGGGGCGGCCGTGGAACGGCAGCATCTTGCATTCACAGGCGATCCGAACAACCAGATCAACCGTTTTCTGTTTGGCGCCGCGCTGGCGCGCAACGGTGAATGGCCCGCGGCGGAACCGTTGTTGCGTCAGGTTCTTTCTTTGGACCGAAGTACCTGGATTGCGGGGGCCACTGTCCACGCCGAAGAGGCGGAACGTCGCCACAGGAACGGCGATGTGCGCGGTGCGGCTGAAATGCTGGGATTGGTGCGCGTTCTTGACCCGGTGTATCTGGGACATGGACTGCGGCTGGCGGAGATGCTCACAGAACTCGGCGAATTGGACGCTGCGCTGGCGCAGTGCCGGGAGGTGCTTGCCGGGGCACCGGAATCCCCGCGCACGGCATCACTGCTGGACGGTATCTACAGCCAGCGCGGCGATGTGAAGGGGCGGGTGGCCGAGTGGCGTGCCATTGCGGACAAACACCCCGGGGCGGTGATTCCGTGGGAACGTCTGGCAGACGCGTTGGAGCAGGCCGGCGACCAGGCGGGCGCCCAGGCGGCGCGGGAGCGCGTGGGCGTGAACGCAGACAAGGCCGGCGCGAGTTCATAAACATTTCCCAAGGAACGAACGCCGGAAAGCGGTATCTAAGTTGTGGGATGATTGACAAATACGCTCCATGGTTGTGAACCTCGTTGTGCGGGCGCGACGCATTGACAGGGGAATCACAGGCGCTTTGGCATCATTGTCACTTCCCCAGGCGGTGTCGTTTTGCAGTTGAGGACTAACAGATTGGTTCCATTCACTCATAAATTGACGTTGACGGGTGGTGCGCCGACGGCTACGCCGGGTGTTTGGCCGCGCCGACTGGCCGATTGCCTCCTGCTTCTGGCCTATTCCGCGCAGGTGGTGATCTTTTGGAGCATGGACAGGGAAGATGTGTTCATCTGTTACCGGTATGCGCGCAACCTCGTGCGCGGCGACGGATTCGTGTACAACCCCGGCGAGTATGTGGAGGGGATCAGTAATCCCTTGTGGACGTTGCTGCTTGCGCTGTTCAAATGGCTCGGGGTTCCGATTGTCGCGGCCGACAATTTCATGGTGCTCTTCTTTGCGGTCGCGGCTTTCCTGGTCTTCAGGCGCACGTTCATACGGCTTTTTGGGGATGCCTGGGTGGCCCGGCTGCCCCTCGCGCTGCTGGTGTGCATGACGGCGATGACGGCGGGATATGGATACGGCCTTGAAGGTTCGGCAGTGACCTGCGCGGGGGCGGTGATGCTTGCCGGTGCGGTGGCAACGGTGCCCCGGACGCTGGCCCTGGGCGCGGTGATGCTGCTCACACTGCGACCCGAGGGCTTCGCCTATACGGCATGGGCCTTCATGTGGCTGCTTGTCATCACTTGGCGGGAGCCGAAGGCGCGAAAAAACACCATGTCGTGGGCGCTCTTTGCCGTGGGCTTTTTCGTGTCGCTCACCGCGTTTCGCCTCTGCTACTATGGGGACTTTGTGCCCAACACGGTTCGGGCGAAGGGTGCCGCACTTGACCATCAAATCATCGAGGCCGGCACCCGGCATGTGATGAATTATCTTTGGATGATCGGTCCAATCCTGGTTTTGCTGGCGGCGGCGGGGGTGCTGTTTCGAAAATGGCGCGGCGTTTGGCTGTTTGCGGCCGTGTTTGCGGGGTTGAACATGGCTGCCGTCTGGCGCAATGGCGGCGACTGGATGATGTATTACCGTCTTCTGTCCCCGAACTACGGGCTGCTGGCTTTCTTGGCGGTGATTCCCGTCGCGGCGGCGCGCGATCTGGGCCGATGGCGCGCCGTCCTTGTCGGCGTGGTGTGTCTGGCAGGCGGAATATGGAATGTTCAACCCGGTGTCATCCTTCGGTATGCACGGGACTTGCCTTCTGCCTGTTCAAACATGTGGGGTGAGCCGGTGGATTATGATCACCTTTTTGATTCGCATGTGTCTCTCGCGGACTTCCGTGAGAAGGACGACAGAATGGTGGTGGAATTTGGCGGAGAAACAGGATACGCCATGGACGGCGTTCCGGTTATGGACATGTGGGGGCTTACGGACACTGAGGTCGCCCGGGGCACCGGTCCCGGCTCGCACTTCATTGCGGGGGAGGACGGGTTTGCTGGCCTTCAACTTTCGCAAAGGCCCCCACGTATCTGTCGATGTGGCAGTTCGCGCTTCCATCGCGCGTCTCCAGCATGGCGGAACTCCTGGGAGTACGCGAAAAAGTGGCGCGGTTTCTGGTGGTTCAGGATCGGCCTCTTGCCCCGGTTTGGCACTCGCTCAATGTGTTCTTTGCCCGTGATGACCGTCGCGTCTTGTCCCAATGCCTGTTGCATTACGGGGCCATCGCACCGGCCTTAGACTACGATGAGCCGTCGCGTCACGGGCTTCCCTTTGATGTCGGGTTCTGGCCCGTGGACCAGGATCTGGACGTGGGCGCACGCACGCCGTGGCAAAAGCAGGGCTGGACGGCGGAGGAAGGAGGCCCGGTTCCCACGAAATGGCTGAATTGGGATGATGATCAGCGTCTTTCTTGCCGGCTTATGCTGCATGCCGGAACAAACCGGTTTTCCCGGGAACTGATTGACGATTCGCCGATCGCGCTCGTATTTGGCCGGTTCCCCCTGTTTGCTCCGCATGTTCGGGTGAAGGTGCAGGTCGAGGACGAAAATGGCAGTTCAACAGGAATCATCTCCTCCGACTGGTCGGATGATTCCCCGTTGGATTTCATCCTGAATCCGCTGTTGGTGCCAGACTGGCGCATGACACACCCGGACCGAGTGGTACTTGAACTCGAATCAGACACAGCCTGCGCCGTGTTTCTCGCTGCCCACCGCTGGACACGCGCGCCTTTTCCGGAACTTCCCGGCCGGGTCGTGGCGGACACCCGTCTCAGCACCATGCCTGTAGTTCAAATCTCCGAGATCGCTGATGCTCAAGTTACGGTGGAACGACAACGCGCCGCATTAGAGGGTGATCCGGGGAGCCAGACCAATCGACTTTTGCTTGGTGCCGCTCTGGAACGCAACGGCGACTGGTCTGTGGCGGAGCCGCTCTTGCGTCAGGCACTTTCTCTGGGCAGAAACGCCTGGATTGCCGGAGCCATTGTTTACGCCCAAGAGGCTGAAAGGCTTTATACGGGCGGCGACCCGCGTGGTGCGGTTCAAATGTTGGTATTGGCACGTGTGCTGGACCCGAACAATCTGGGATACGCACTGCGTATGGCCGAAATGCTCACCGAAATTGGCGAATTGGATGCCGCGCTGGCACAATGCCGGAATGTGTTTGCCGGAGCGCCCGAGTCCCCGCGCACAGCGGTGTTGCTCGACCACATTTACGGACAGCGCGGCGATGTCAACGGGCGGGTGGCCGAATGGCGCGGTATCGCGGAAGTACATCCGAAAGCGGAGATCCCTTGGCGGCGTCTGGCCGATGCGCTTGAGCAGGCGGGCGACCGGGATGGTGCAGGCGCGGCGCGGAAACGCGCCGAAATGAACGCGGGCAAGGCAGGTTCATAGGTCTGAGGCAGGAGCAAGGAATGCGAAAGAAAAAAACACTGTGGCTGTTCATCGTTCTTGTTCTCGCTGCATTGGGATGGAAATACGGTTTGCCGGCTGCGGGCCTTGTAGGCGGGCTGCTTGTCGCCGTATTGGCCCTGCTGTTCGCGGTACAATGGCTCCTTGCCGGGAGGGGCATGGGCAGACTGCGTTCATTGCGTGCAACATATGGGCTTGATGTCATGGCCGCCGACCTTATCCGGCGCGAGGGAGACGCGGACACCTTCCGCTTAGTCGTGCTGGGCGACACGCGCAACATGGTGAAGATCGCCCGTGACGTTTACGGGCGCGTGTCCGGCGAGCAGCCCGCGATGATCTTCCACACCGGCGACATCGTGCGCCACGGCACCCCGACTGAGCTATTGCGCAACCACGTTCAACTGCTCGACATCACCAATCCGGCGCCCATGTTCTGCGTGCCCGGCAACCACGAGCGCGGCGTCCGCCGCGACTTTGCGGCGTTTCGCGCCCTGTACGGCGATGACAGGTTTTCCTTCGACTACGGCGGATGCCGTTTCGTCGGGTTCAACAACTGCACCAAGGGCCGTGGCAGTGTGCGGGACGATGACCTCGCATGGCTCGACAAGGAACTGGGCAGGTCCGGGGCCGGACACAAGTATGTGTTCATGCACATCCCGCCCGTCTATTTCGAGGCGACTTTCGTGTCCGACAGACGGCGTCGAGGGTTCACCAGGAACGCCGACGCGTTTCATGCGCTGATGCAGAAGCACGGCGTGGACGAGGTGTTCATGGCGCACATCCACGGCTATGCCAGCACGGTGATGGCCGGTGTGCGCTACACGCTTACCGCCGGCGGCGGCGCGCCGCTAAGCGGTCGGTTGGCCAAGGAGGGCCGGGCGTACAACTACGTGGTCCTGCGCGTGACCCCAACCACGGTGCGCCGCACGGTCGTGCGCGGAACCGGAGAGAATTGGTCGCGTGAGGAGGAAGGCGGGTTTGCCTCAGCGACACATCAAGAGGATCTCTCCCCGGAACGATAGCCCCCGCGCCGCATGATTGACCGTGCCGCTATTGGGAATCGGCTATTTCGGGATGCAGCGCTTCAAGCCGTTCCACCCATTGGTTGAAGTGGGGGCAGGCCGTTCGCACGTTTGCCAGTCCAATGCGTTTGGCGGCGATTACGCCGTGCGTCAGCTTGCGGTATCCCCTCGCCAGAGCGCGGATGCGTTTTGAGGGCGCGGTTTCGGGACCATCGTTGATGGCTTCCGGTTCACCCGCGGCATTGACAATTTCACCGAGCCGGTCCGCAAGTCTGGACGTGGCCCCAGGGACCGTTGCAAGCAAGTCCGCAAGTGTTTGAACGTCCGAAAACAGAACGGCCTCAAACTCATGCATCTGCACGTAGGGAATGAAACGTTCCGTGCGAAATCCGGTTCCCATGCGCTGGGCGACACTCGCGGCCAAGGCATCTTCCACATGTGAAGCGCGATATTCGTAGGGTAACGCTGGAGCTTCGGTCCGTCCCGGCCAATCCATTGGCATGGCGTAATAGTCGAACATGGTCGTGCAGGAGCGGTCGGATCGTTCGCTGAGCGTCCTCGCGACGTCTTCCAGAATGGCCTGCCATGAGCGCACCCCGCCGTGTCTCCTGTGCCTGCCGGGCAGACGGGACCACAACGAGACGCCCTTTGCGCACAGATGGGGCGCAACAACTTCCCGAAGGAAGGTCATTTCGGTCTCTCCTTCCACGATGGCACCGACATCATTCATGGCAGGCTCCCCCCTGAATGACGTTCTTCTGCCAAAGCTCCCCCACGGAATACTCTTGCAGCCATTCTGTCAGATCGGAAGGCTCAAGGCGTGTGAATACGGAGCGTCCATCATGTCTCTGTGCCACGACAACGTTCTCCGGTTCAAAATGATCCAGTAAAGTTGGTGACTGTGTGGCCACAATGACTTGCGTGCACATTGAGGCGGACTTGATCATTTCGGCCAGAACCGAGATTGCGTAGGGATGGAGGCCCAGTTCAGGTTCGTCTATCACAATGGTGGCGGGGGGCGTCGGTTGCTGCAAGGCCGTTGCCAAGCAAATGAAACGCATCGTTCCATCCGAAAACTGGCTCGGCTGGAAAGGGAAATCGCTGCCCTTCTGGCGCCATTCCAGCCGGACCTTCTCGTTGTTGTCCGGATTCAAAACAAAGTCGTCGAAGAATGGGGCAATTAGGCGGATGGTGTCGCGAATAACCTCGTAGCGGCCATCATTAGTCTCCCTCAAGCACAGTAAGAAAGCGGCAATATTGTCCGCCTCGGCCCGCAATTGTGTGTTGTCGCGAACAGCTTGATCACGCCGCATCGGGGCCAGGAGGCTGGTATCGTGAAAATGATAGACAACCCAACTGGACAGGGCACCGTAAACATATGACGGCACTCCTTTTCCCTGGCCAAAGTTAGCAGACTCTTCTCTTCTCGCGATTAGCGCGCTTTCGGAGTTACCCATTCCGATGGACTGTAACTTTCCCATGCCATGGCCACCCGTGTATTGCACGCGCTCATCTGACAGGTAGATTTTCCCGTCAGCGCCGGGTGCAAGGTCGAGTTCATAGGCGTTTTCACCAAAAACCAGATGCGTTTGAATTTGACGCGTGTGTTTGGGGCCAAGGAAAAAGAAGCCGTCAGCACCACCATGTTTCTTTACGAACTGCTGAAAGCCGCCATCCGCAATGGCGCGTAACATGCGGAAGAAGTCAACAAAGTTGCTCTTTCCCGAGCCATTGGCGCCGATCATCACGGTCAACCTGCCAAGATAGAATTCTTCCAGCAATTCGATAGATCTAAATCCCCGAATTGTGAGGGTTTTTAGTCTTATACCCATGCCATAGACCCTCTCGGTGGCCGTAAACTCAGCACTCGTAGTGCGTGCGTGGTTTGCCTTGCCCATATAGCCCCCTATATTCTTTCGAAAAGGACACTCTTGTGGGCAGCGGCAGGAGTTTATCATAGGGTAGACGTTGAAACGGTAATCTGGGAAGACCGTTCAACGAAGAGAATAGCGTGACAGCACAGTTGGCTCACTTGCCCTGTTTGGTTGCAAAGACAAGTTCCTGCGCATAAACGGTCCGGCTTCCCGACATGACCACCACGCGCAATAGCGCGTCGGGGCTCGGCGCTGCCAGTCTGCCGGGGGAAAGCGTCCATCTTGCATTCAGTCCCGAACTGACCTCAACGGGGCCGCTGCCCCTGCCAGAACTGCCGTCATAGACCCACGCGCGTTCCGCATCGGGCAGACGCCGAAAGTTAGTCTGGCCGGGGGCTTTCATCTCCACGTAAACGCTGTAGTCCACTCTGGCGAGGCCCTGTCCTGCATTTCCCGGAACCGCAATGCTGACGGTGCGCGGTGTCCGGTTCTCCACCGACAGCACCCACACGCCTTGCGGCGCGGGAAGCACGTTGAAGGCGACCGCGCCGGCAAATTGGGTGGAATACAGGAAGTACAGCAATGCAAGAAATACGGTGGCCAGCGCCGTGCCAATGGAGATGAAATCCCAGCGTCCCAGCCGTATGGAAAGGGATGCTCGAAACCGTGCCAGCCAGTCCGCCATGCCACGGGGGGGCGAGGCAGGTTTCCCAGTCTCTTTTTCGGCGCGGTCGCGGGAGTCTGAGTCGGAACTCTCGGACACCTTGAACCGTTCCAGTTCGTGCGCATAGCGCGGCAGCGGCAAATCAATGAACCCGCCCAGGTCTTCCGACTTCTCAAATGCCAGCACACGGTGGCACAGGTTGGCCTCCGCGCCCCGTTCGCGGATCTCTTCCTGAAGGCGCCGGTTCTCATCGTTGGCGGTCTTCGCGGCGATGCGTCCCTCACCGGCGCGGGCGGCGAGCAGTTGCCGCTGGTGCAGGGAAACCCGCACGAGATCCTGGGCGTTTTCCATGCGTTCGCGCAGGCCGGTCTGAAACTCGTCTGTCATTCGTCGCGCACTGCAGTACTGGTCGGCAAAATAGGCCGCCGTTTTCCCGGCGTCCGTGGCCTGGGGAAGGGCCTCCCCGTGGGGGGGGCGTCGGCCTTCGGCCAGTGCCTGGGCCTTCTCGCGCCAGGAAAACAGCAAACGCGCCCGGCGCTCCAGCCGGTCTTGTTCGATGCGGCTAAGCACGCCTTTCCTTGTGGGCCAGCGCCGCCGTCACGAAGTCGCGGAACAGCGGCTGCGGGCGCATC
>CAIXUF010001120.1 GCA_903922535.1 Candidatus Hydrogenedentota bacterium | reverse complement strand
GACATCCTGGTAGTTCTTGTAACTGGTCGCGCTGGTGAGCAGCAGTGTCACCGTGTTGGCGTTGCGGATTTCCAGCCGGTTGTCCATGGGCGACACGGTGCCGCCTTCGGCCAGCGCGCGCAGCGATGTCGCAAAGCGCAGCCCCTCCTTGTCCCATGCGGCATTGCCCTTCTTGTCGCCGCCGCAGGGCCCGAGTTGTCCCGTCATGAACAGGCCCGCGTCCCCGTCGGGATGGGTCTGCGTGTTCGTCTGCGGGCTGTTCAGCAGCACGTCAAAGGAAAGGCTGGCGGGATGGTCCGCCGTGAGCCGCACCACGATCACATTGTCCGGATAGGACGCGAACATTTCGCGCGTGTATTCGATCCCGTTGACGCGGTAAACCACCTTGGCCACGGCCCGGGACAAGTCCAGTTCGCGACGGTAATGCTCCGCCTTGTCGTGGCCGAGAAAGGCCAGGCGAAGATCACCCAGCGGTTGGTACGATTGCAGGCGTTCCGGGATGCTCATGAGGTGTTCGCCGCCCAGCTTCTCCGCCTCGTTCTCCTTCCCCTCAAGGATCAGCCGCCGCATCTCCGGCAGATACCTGGCCGCGTCTGGATTCGTGTAGTCATGCGGCCCGCCCGTCCACAGCGTGTCCTCATTGAGTTGCAAATGCTCCTCTGCGGGCACGCCGAAGACCATGGCCCCCTGCCGCCCATTGCCGAGCGCAAGCGCCTGCGTCCATTCCGCCGCGGGCGCGTCATACCACAGTGTCAGCTCGGGGCTGCCCTTCGCTTCCACGGCACAGGCCGGGCTGGCCAGGCCGGTTCCGGCCGACAACGCCACACCCAGCAGTATGCCCAACATCGGTTTGGTCAGGGTCATGATCGCCTCCAGTGCGTCTTGGAAAGGTTCTTGTCCGCGAGGATGAACTCGCCCGTTCGTGACATGGGCATCCTGCCCATGGCCCGTGTTTGCGGCAATCACCCGGATCACCGGCGGAACGCCCGTGCCGCGGGCCGGAGCCCGGCCGTGCGTGCTAGTCCTCAGACTTCTGTCCGGAGAAACGGTCTTTCTCGTCCCGAAACAGAAGGTTGAACGTGGTCAGACTGCCATAGGCGCGCGAGATAATGGTTTGAAGCTCGGCCTTGTCCTCGTAGGAAAGGCTGTCGTGATTGTTGAGCTTCTGCTCAAGGACGCGCAGTTTCTCGCGCACGGACGTGATCTTCTTGAAGAAGACCTCCATCGGTATCTCTTTGGACTGCATCGCGTCGTCGCACGGCTTCAGGATCAGCTTGCCGCCCTCCCATTTCCGCGCAATGTTGCACCGCCCCGCGCCCATTTCTTCCTCAAGCACTTCCCGCAGCGCGGCTTTCATTTCCTGCCAGGATTCAAAAGACAGTTCCATGCCTGTACCTCCAGTTACGCACACACGTCAAGCGCGCATATTCTATCAGCACAACGCTGGAAAATGAAACGCGGACGGCTCCGTGCATTGGGGCTGCGCACGGTTGAAATCAGCCCACGCGTTCTTGTCCAATGCAGTCAACGGCGCGCGTCACTGCAGCCGGATGCCGCCGCCTTCGTTTTCGTTTTCGCCAACGCCCAACACGTGGAGATTAACGGCATGAAACGCTCCATTCCCGCTGTCCTCGTCTGTTTGCTGGCCGGATTTGCCTTGAACGCCGTTTCCGCCGAGCACCCCGGCGACTTGGCCGCCATGTTCACGAACCCGCCGGATGCGGCCAAACCGTGGGTGTATTGGTGGTGGCTCGACAGCAACGCCACAAAGGAGGGCATCACCAAGGACTTGGAGGAGATGAAGGTACAGGGGATTGGCGGCGCGTTGATCTTCGACGCGGGAGAGGGGCACACCAGCCCGATGGGCCCGCCCTTCATGAGTCCCGAATGGCTGGCCCTGTTCAAGCATGCCGTCATCGAGGCGGACCGGCTCGGGCTTCAGCTCAGTTTCAATATCTGCAGCGGTTGGAACGCCGGGGGAACCTGGGTGACGCCGGACATCGCCATCAAGTCGCTGACCAGCAGCCAGACGGATCTCAGCGGTCCGGCCGCCATTTCACAGGATTTGCCCATGCCGCCGGTTGCCGAGGGGTATTACAAAGATGTCTGCGTGATGGCGTACCGGATCGCGTCCGCGAGTCCGGAGCTGATACTGGACGGAACCTCGGCCGTCAATGTGTCGGAACGCATGAATGCCTCCGGGCACCTGGCCTGGGACGCGCCCGAGGGCGCTTGGCGGGTGTTTCGGTTCGGCCAGACCATACACGGCGAGGAATATCAAAAGAAGACCAAGTGCGCCAGCCGCGGCGCGCAGGGCTACGAAATCGACTTCTACAGCCGCGAGGCGCTCGGCAAACAATTCGCCGAGACGGCGGGAAAGGTGCTGGCGGAGGCGGGAAAACTCGCGGGCAGGACACTGAAGTATTTCCACGACGACAGTTGGGAATGCGGCGAGCCGAACTGGACCCCCAACATGCGCGCTGAGTTCAAGACGCGGCGCGGCTACGATCCCGAACCCTGGCTCCCCGTGCTGGCCGGGCAGACCGTGCAAAGCGGGGAGCTTTCAGAGCGGTTCACGCGCGATTGGAAACGCACTGCCGCGGACCTGATGGCAGAGAACCACTACGGCTATTTCAACGAATTGTCGATGAAGTCGGGCGTTGGCACGCACCCCGAGGCGGGCGGACCGTTCTTCACCACCACGATGGACCCGCTGATGAATCTTGGCCGCAGCGACATTCCCATGGGCGAATACTGGATTCGCAAGTCCGAGCCGGACGGCCAGGTCTGGTTCGTGGAACAGTACGGGAAATGTGATTCGGTGAAGCAGGCCGCCACCGCGGCGCATGTTTACGGCAAAAGACTGTGCCAGGCGGAGGCCTTCACCAACATGGGCCGCAACTGGGAAGAGGCGCCGATTATGCTCAAGGACATCGGCGACCGGGCGCTGTGCGCGGGGCTGACCCGGAACATGCTCTGTTTCTATGTGCATCAGCCCCAACTCGATATAAAGCCCGGCTACGAATGGCCCGAAGCGGGCACACATTTCGACCGAAACATTACGTGGTGGCCGCAGATGCATGCCTTCACCGGATACCTGGCGCGCTGCCAGGCCTTGCTGCAGCAGGGCTACTTCGTGGCCGACGCGTGCTATTTCGCCGGCGATGACGCCGGCTGTTTTGCGCCCGCGAAAACGCGCATGAATCCGCCGCTGCCCGCCGGATTCGACTGCGACACCGTCAATGGCGAAGTCCTCATGACACGTCTCGCGGTGAGGGACGGCCGGCTCGTCCTGCCCGACGGCATGAGCTACCGGCTGCTGGTGCTGCCGGAGCGGGACACCATGACGCCCGAATCACTCGCCCGGATTGCCAGACTGGTCGAAGCCGGGGCAACCGTGGTCGGACCGAAACCGGCCCGTTCTTCGAGCCTGTCCAATTACCCAAAGTGCGACGGGGACATTGCCACGCTGGCCGCCAAACTCTGGGGCAGTTGCGACGGCAAAACGGTCCAGGAGAACGCATATGGCAAAGGTCGCGTGATATGGGGCAAGACCCTGCAGGAGGTCTTCGAGGCGCGGCAAATTCGTCCTGATTTCACCTGCGCGTCCGCCGCGCAGAATGTCCGGCTCGATTACATCCACCGTCGTATCGCAGGTGTTGACATCTATTTCGTGGCCAACCCGCAAGATGGCGGGGTGTCGGCGGAATGCGCCTTTCGGGTGAAAGAAAGACAGCCGGAAATCTGGGACCCCCTGTCGGGCAGCCGCCGCAATGCCAAAGTGTTTACGCAGAGAGAGGACGGAACGATCACCCTGCCGCTTGAGTTCGCGCCGAAGGGTTCCGTGTTTGTCATCTTCAGCAAACCGATCAGCCCGGCACAAAACGGAAGCGCCGCGGGCAACTTCCCGGCCGCGGTGCCCGTGATGGACATTGCCGGTCCGTGGACAGTGAAATTCGACTCAAAAGGGGGAGGGCCGGAATCGGTGGAATTCGCCGATCTCGCCGACTGGACCCAGCGGCCCGAAGACGGCATCAAGTACTATTCCGGCAAGGCCACCTATCTGAAGAGCTTTGACCTGCCGGAATCGCTCCTGCCCCAAGGTGGCCGCCTCTTCCTCGATTTGGGCGAACTGAACAATCTTGCCGAAGTCCGGCTGAACGGGAAAGATCTGGGGGTGCTTTGGACCAAACCTTTCCGTGTGGAGATTACCCAGGCCGCCAGGGCGGGAAACAATCAACTGGAAACAGACATTGTCAACCTGTGGCCCAACCGCCTGATTGGCGACGGCAAGCTTCCGCCGGAAAAGCGCCTGACGACAACCAACGTGCAAAAATTCTACACCGGCGAACACCCATTGCTCCCCTCAGGTCTGCTCGGTCCCGTGAGGGTATGCCGTGAACAGGCTGAATAGCACAAAACGTTTGACCACGGAATCCTTGGCCCGGCCATCGGTCGAACCAGGAGTTCCGTGGTCAACGGTTCTTTTTTCGGTCCACATCCTAATTCACAAGTGCCTTACTTTGCGGCGGCGGGCCGATCCTCCTTGGACAGAAATCCGTCCTGATTGCGGTCCAACTGATTGAAGCGCTCCTGGGTCAGCTTTGGAAAGGCCGCCTTGGCCTCATCAAAACTCAGTTTGCCGTCGCCGTTGGTGTCAGCCTGTTTCAGCCGCTGCCCGAGTTTTCCGTTGCCGCCCTGCCGCCGGTCCGCCATCGAAAGCACCCCGTCGCCGTTCTTGTCCAGTTTCGCAAAGCGCTCCTGCGTGAGCTTTGGAAACGCGGCCTGGGCCTCGGCGAAGGTGACCTGCCCATCGCCGTTGGTGTCGGCCGCCACAAGCTGCTGCAGCAGTTGGGCGCGCTTGCCCCCCGCCTGACCGCTGCTCAGGGCGATATCTTCGCGGCTCAAAACGCCGTCATGGTTGCGGTCCAGCTTGTTGAACCGTTCCTGCGTCAGCTTTGGAAATGCGGCTTGGGCCTCGGCGAAGGTGATCTGCCCGTCGCCGTTGGTGTCGGCCGCAATCAGGCGCTGCATCCTCTGGCCTGTTCCCGCCGCGCCGTTCTGTCCGGCCATGGACGGAAGCGAAACTGCCAGCGCAATAAGGGCCGCCACCGCCACTGTAAACTTGCCGTTCCTCATTTTCACACTCCTTGTCACCGCGCCTTTCAGGGGGCACGGCCCGTTGTTGTTTCACCCTTGGAACCGGACTGCGCCGGCATCCATTGCAGTAATGGCCGTGCCCACCGCAAAGGTTACAGGCGGAGTGCAGCCGCCGTTTTGCCCCATTTTGATGTTATCTTTGGTCGCCCATTTGCAGTTTGGGACAGGAAAATGGCATAATACCCGTGTGATGGTGGGTGGGAAGGTTTTCCAGATTAAACGTAAACAGATGCACAAGTGCAACAATCTGTCGGAGTAGTTGTTTTATGAACCCGCGAGAAGTTGGATCCCTGCTCTTTTCCCACCCCGAAGTGGCCGAAGTCTGCGTGCTGACCGTTCCAAACCCCCACGCTTTTGTGGTGCTGACACCCCATGCATCGGCAACGCTGGAATCCCTGCACGGCTTGTGCCAGGGACGCATATCCCAGGCGGAAAACCTGCCGATAACGCTCTTGGATGAAATGCCCAAGACCCGGACCGGGGCGGTGGACCGTGGAGCCCTGCTGGAGATGGCGCAGGACCTGGCCCTGAAGAAGAACGTGGCCTGATCTGCAACCAAAGCGCAGCGCCCTACCGCAGTCCCGCCGTGGGAATGCGGCCGGGCGCTTTTTGTTTGACGGACTGTCCGCATTTCTGAGAAGACACAGGCACGCGTCCTTTCACCCCATAATCCTGGAAACGGCAGTTGGGGCGACCATGGCTCACTTAAGCCATGGACGATATGGACTTAACCCTCCGGGCCAAGTCCATCCCGTCCATTACGTCCATTACGTCCGCTGCCTGAATGCCGGCATCACCGTGGTTTTCCCGAACCAATCGAGTAGGGGGAGGGGTTGCCCCTCTCCCCCTCTCACACCACCGGGCATACCTGCTCGGTACCACGGCGGTTTCGTTCATTGTTGAACGTTTCGTACCTTTTGACCGGGTCGATGAGTTGTTGTTTTGCGAACCATT
>CAIXUF010001119.1 GCA_903922535.1 Candidatus Hydrogenedentota bacterium | reverse complement strand
TAGTCGATGGTGTGAAGATTATGCATGTGCGATTCCCTGGAATGATCTGCCCTAGCGTTTCAGAATCAGCATTATGCGGAAGATGCTCACGATATTCAACCGATGCAAAACCACCGATGCAAAACCACCTTTGCCGCCTTGAGTGCCCGGTGGCGGTCCGGCCAGGCGGATCAGTGGAGGAGGGGCGACGCGGTTTTCAGCCCCAACATGATTGACATCGTCAAAAACAGTTGCCGTCCATTCATTGTGCATCCTTCGTTCGCTCACAATGGACGTTTGCGCTTTGGAGCGTGGCGTAGCCGCCGAGCCCGTCCGGTGCCAGCAACGGCCCCACGTTGCGGCCAAAAATATAGGCGGGAGACCATTGCCCATTGGCGTTGGTCTCCATTGCGATACAGTCACTCAGTTCCCGAAGATTCTCTCCGAAATCGGCAAGTTCAACTGTTCCCGATGCCGGGGGCGCGCCATTTTGCCCGGGTCGCACGAAGGCAACGGGCAGGAAGTCTTTCAGTGCGCCGGCGGAATACCGGATGGAAGCGCTGTACCGCCTCACCACCGGATCGTTTGTGTCATCAATTTCGCGCGGTGTGAGATCGGCGTGGATAAACGCCTTGAAGGCGGTGCCAAGAGAATCCGGGAGGTTTTCCACCGCTTCGAGGCTGTTCGTCGAATAGAGAATGTTTCCCTGGAACGTGTAATAGACATCGTCGGAGTAGGTGGGCGCGCTGCCATCGGACGGAATGCTCCTCTGGCTGGCCACCCAGACGGTTTGGCCGGCAACGGGAATGACTGTGCTCACGGTCAATTCCTGGCTCGCGACAATTTGGCTTGCATCCGTTGGGACACAACCGAAGCCCCAGGAATTGCCCTGCATCAATGGCAGATAGTTTAACAGGCTGTACCGGTTCAGCAGCTCCGGACAGCCCGTCAAGACAAGCCAGCACGCCATGACTGCCAATATCGGCACCCAACGTCTGAGATTCACTGTGCTTAACATGGCACCTTCTTCCCTTTTTGGGATCGCCCATGATGATTGAACATAATACCATGATCCCATGGACGGCGCAGTGGTCGGCAATGGAACCGGGGGCAGTTGGGTATGGTATCCGAAGAAGGCGCACGGTGTCAGCGTCCCCACAGGAGAGCGCCCGGTTTCATGAGGGTTCTTCCTGCAACGAACGAATAGGAGTGGATCACATGGCGGACAATGCGTTTGACCTGTCGGGAAAAGTCGCCATCGTAACCGGCGCAAGCCGTGGTCTTGGACAATACCTTGGACGGGCGCTGGCGAAAGCGGGCGCCGATCTCGTCATCACCAGCCGGAGCCTGAGTTCGCTGGCGCCGTTTCAAAGGGAAATCGAGGAGCTGGGCCGCCGCGCTTTTGCCGTTGAACTGGACGTGCGCGACCTTAACAGCATTCAGCGGATGGCGGAAGCCGCGCACGGCCATTACGGCCATGTTGATATCCTGGTGAACAATGCCGGCTGCAACGTGCGCAAACCGGCCCTGGACGTGACTTGGGACGACTGGAATCTGGTCCTGGACACGAACCTGCGCGGCACGTTTTTCGTCTCACAGGCCGTGGCCCGAACCATGATTCCCCGGAAGTATGGCCGCATCATCAATATCGGCTCCGTAACCTGCGTGTTCGGCTATGCGGGCCTTGCACCCTACGGCGCCAGCCGGGGCGGCACGAAGCAGCTCACCATGAGCCTCGCCGACGACTGGGGCATTCACGGCATCACAGTCAACTGCCTTGCGCCGGGCTGGTTCAAGACGGCTCAAAATGCCGTGATGTATGAGAACAGGGAATGGGTCGAGTATCTGTGCGACCGCATTCCGCTCAAACGGCCCGGACTCCCAAATGACCTTGACGGCATTGTTGTCTTTCTGGCCTCGGATGCGTGCGCCTACATCACGGGACAGACATTTCTCATCGACGGCGGAATCTCGACCGGCGCCACGCGCGCACTGCCGGGGAAAGACACACAATGACATGGCCATCCCGGACATGCGACAATGCGGCACCCGACGCCGGGGCCGTTGATGCAGACGGGCAGAGGCGCCGCAGGCGGCAAATGATGGCGGGGGACGGATTCGATTGTGATATCCTTTCGGACAGGAGTGTTTGCGTGCATTTTGGCGCCTGCCGGCGTGGAATGCGCGTCTTGGCAAAAAGGAGAGCGAACTCGATGCGTGCATCATCAGGCCATTTCGTTGCAGTCGCAATTCTTGCGCTGTTTGCCGCGTTTTCGGCGGCATCACATGCCCTGGAGGCGAAACCCGCGCCGGCGTTGGAGCCCGTGTCCACGAGCGACGTGTTTGGCCGGGGCGTGGATGGATATCCGGAAGTGCGCATCCCAGCCGTGGTGGCGACGCCGAAGGGCGTGGTGCTCGCGTTCGCTGAAGGGCGTCAGGGCGACGACCATTCCGAAAACGACATTGTGCTGAAGCGAAGCGTGGATGGCGGCGCCTCGTGGCAGCCTCTTCAGGTCGTTGCGGAGATGGGCGCTGATTCACTCAACGATCCATGCGCCGTGGTGCTGCCTGAAGCCGGACGGGTGCTGCTGATGTACCAGCGCTATCCGAAAGGCTTCCACACGGAGAGGATGGCGCATACAGAGGCAGCCGAACTGGGGTTCGGCGGCCCGCGAAACACGCAGACCTTCCTCACCCGCAGCGCGGACGATGGCGTCACCTGGTCGGCGCCGGAAGACATCGCGCGGAGCATCCGCCGGCCGGACGCCATCAGTGTGGGCAGCCCCGGCGTGGGCATACAACTCAAGCACGGTTCACACAGGGGCCGGATACTGTTCCCCCTGTACGAAGTCACGCCGCCGGGAGACGGCGGTGGTGGATACTACAACTGCGCCGCCATCAGCGATGACGCAGGCGTCAGTTGGCGGGTGGGCGCCCGCGTACCCGAGGCAAAGCTCAAAGGCGAGGCGGACGAATGCCAGTTGGAGGAGTTGGGCGACGGCACGGTCCTCATGGATGCGCGGCAGAGCGGCGGCAATTGCAGAAAGGGGGCGGGAAGCCGCGATGCCGGCGAGACTTGGGAGCCCATGCACAACGTCCCGGACCTGGCAGTGACGCCCTGCATGGGCAGTATCCTGCGCATCGCGGCCGCAGACGGGAGAGAGGTGCTGGCGGCCTCGCTGCC
>CAIXUF010001118.1 GCA_903922535.1 Candidatus Hydrogenedentota bacterium | reverse complement strand
TTCGAGGAACAGCGGCCACGTGTCCTTGTCGCCAAGATTGGCCTGCGCCGCGCGCGCAAGCGCGTCTTCGGCGCCTTCCGTGTCATCCAGGGCGATGCAAACCCGGGCAAGATTCCGGTAGAGCCCCGGGCCGTTTTCCCGCACCTTGTTGTTGGCGACCGCACGGTGCAGGTGTTTCCGGGCGGTTTCCCAGTATTCCCCGGCGCGCGCCCGCACGTCCTCGCGCGGCTGCGCCGCAAGCAGCGTGGCGCAAAGCGAGGCAGCCCGCCCCAGGGTGTCGTCGGCTGCGGCCAGGTTGGGGCAGAGCGCCAGCGCGGCGCGGGCCTCGCGCACGGCCTCGTCATAAAGGGAGAGCGCCTTGGCGGTGTTTTCCGGGGAGTCCTTCGGCGCGGACTGCGCGATGAGCAGTCTTGCCTCGGCCAGGGTGACATGCACCATGACCTGGTTGGGGTTAAGCTTGAGGGATTCCTCGAAGGCGCGGCACGCGCCGGGCATGTCGTTCTCCTTCATGAGGAACTGGCCCATGCGCCACGGGAAATCAGGATTCCAGGGAGCCACACTCCTGCCCCAGGAGAGGCAATACTCGGCAACGTTCTTCTGTCCGACAGCCTGCATCTGCACCCCCTGATGCAGATAGTATTCCCCCTCGAACTCGCAGGTGCCCAGGAACGCGAACGCGGAGGTCACCGCGACTGCGGCGTAGCGCCACGGCGCGGACAGCCGGGCAGATTCGGACGCTCCGGACTCGGAGGTCGCCGAGACCACGCCGTCGAAAAGGCCAAAGGCCAGAAACAGCACGGAGGCAGAGGCCGGCAGCCGCAGGTTGAATCCGAACATGCCGTCGACCAGAAACGCGGTGAACAGGGCCGCGAGCATCCAGCCGAAACGGCGCCGTTCGCGGTCTTCCGCACTGAACGCCATCACAAGCGCCATGCCCGCGCCCAGCAGCATCAGGGCAAGATAGATCCCCGCCGCAGGCAGCCCGGAATCGGCCGCCAGTTCCAGAACGTCGTTGTGCACATGGTAATTCATGCGCAGTTCGCGGGCGAAGAACTCCTGCTCATAGGGGGTCCAAAAGCGGGGATTGACCACCTTGTATGTGCCTGTTCCGAAGCCCAGCAGCGGCTTTTCCATGGCCATGCGCGAGGCGCCCACGAAAGACTGGTAACGCAGCAGAATGGACGTGTCCAGCGGGAAAGCGCTGCCCGTGCGCACCTTGAGCGCCGTCATGACTCCCATGGCCCCCGCCACGGCAAGCACTGCGGCAAGCGCCAGCGACACCGCGGCGGCCCGTCCGGGCCGACGGGGAATGATGCGTTTGACGACGGCCGCAAGCACGAGCACGCCCAGCGCCGCCGAAAGCGCCAGCAGGCCGCCGCGCTGCCCCGTGTAAAAGAGCCAGGTGGCGTATCCCGCCAGAAGCGGCAATGCCCACAGCCAGCCGGAACGCAGCAGGTAGAGGGCCGTAATGATTACCAGCACCAGCACATGGGCCGCATAGTTGGGGTTGCCAAACGGACCCGGCAAATGCCGGTAGGCCTCACTGCTGCGATCCCCCCAGGGAAACGCGTCATGCCCCGTCGCCTGCGCGGCGGCGTACAACGCCGCAAGACCGACCGCAATGCACAGCATGCGCAGTGGCTTGCACGCCTCCTCGGGTGAGCCGTAGAGCTGCGTGGCCACGAAATAGAGCGCGAACAGGGAAACGAAGCGGCCCGCCTCTACCAGCGCCAACCAACGGAAATCCGACACCAGGGCGGAGGCAAGCAGCAGCGCCACAAACAAGGTGAGCATTTCCAGAAAAAGCCGGGGTCGGCGGTAGGGAAGACGAAACCAGCCCATCGCCAGCAGCCAGCCGCCGCAGAGCAGAAAGGCACCCCAGCTCAGCGCCAGCCATTTGATGTCGCCCGTCGCGTCGCGTGTGAACGCATACATGGACAGCACGACGGCAAACAGGTAGGCATTAAACAGTCCGCGGAAGATGCGATACACTAGGTTCTGTGTTTTCGACACTGATGACGCTCCGCGCGAAAAGCAGGGACAGAC
>CAIXUF010001117.1 GCA_903922535.1 Candidatus Hydrogenedentota bacterium | reverse complement strand
GCCGGCGCTGCTGGTGGTGCCGCAGGGACAGTGGCGTGTGTGACCGCAGCAACGGCCGGCGCAATCGTCGTGGCAGTCGCGTCAGGTGCGCTGCCAGATCCCTGTGAGCGCGCATTCGGAATCAGGAAGAAAAATACTAGAAGAACTGCTGCCATCGTGGTTCCGAGTCGTGAGTGCATGTGAATACCTCCATTGCGGTTCTGGGAGGTACTTCGCAGGGGTTGTGCCAAGTAATTTTGTAAAGTGGCAGATCCAGATACGTAACAAACTCATGGAGAATTTGTTATAAAAATATTTAAACAATTCTTATATGTAAGTTGATTATGTAAAGAGTACAAAAATAGAACTCGATAGTCAGAAAACAACAAATATGTATCCTTGTGTATAAAATCACCTGTTACGAAGAAAAAGACAGGAACTTCAGCACGCAGGGGTTGCTTGAAAAACGAGCACGCGCGCTACAGCTTTGCATCCTCTTCCAGCCGCTTGCCGTGTTTGAGCAGGTAGTTTTCGGCTTCGGTGGACCAGAGCCCGTTGTTGTTGTCGCAGATCTCGGCGAGATCGGCGAAGAGCGTTTCGGTGGCCCCGAGTTTGCCGAAATCCGCGATGGCGGTCATCGGCATCGAGAGGTGGGTGTAAACCAGGCGTTTGCCGCCCGGAATTTTGGGCAGGTCGATGGTGGTTTGGGCGGCGGAGTCGATGCCGCCGATGTGCGTGACCATCACGGACGGATTGACGCGGCCGGAAGAGGAGAGGCGCAGCGCGTCCTTCAGGTCCTCGGTGTTGCCGCCGGACGATCCGACGACGTGGTGCCCCATGTAGTGCACGTCGTAGAAGTTCATGGGGGCCTTGAAATCCGGTTTCGACGGCCCGGCAAAAAAGTTCAGGCAGCCGTTGTAGCCAAGCAGCGCCGAGGCCTGCTCCACCAGCGCAGGCACGGGAGCGAACACCAGCACATCGTCGAACCCCTTGCCGCCGTTGATCTGCTTGAGCGCGGCCACGGGGTCGGGCGTGGCGGCCGTGTTGACGTAGTGCAGCTCGACGCCTTGTTCTTTTGCGACGGCAACCGGAAAAATCGAGGCCGCACGGTCCAGGCGCGCGGCATCGATGTCTGTGACCGCGAGGCGCGCCGGACGGTTCTCGCCGTGCAGCGCCAGGTCCACGGCGCTCAGCCCCATGGGGCCGGCGCCGGCCAGGATCACGAGGCTGCCGCCTTCCTTCAGCCCCATCTGGTGCACGTAGTCGCCCGGCTTGTAGTGGTAACTGGTCTTGTACGCGCCGATGATGCAGCAGACCGGCTCGGCCAGCGAACCCTGGTAGAACGCGTCGCCGTCGTAGGTCAGGAGGCAGTCGAGTTCCATGACCTCGCGCGGGATCACGATGCATGTGGCCTGGCCGCCGATGGTGTGGAACGAGTATCCGGGCGCCATGTGCTCTTTGCCGGGGATGTTGAGCTGTGGCTGGATGCTGTACTTCTGCCCCGGCCGGAAGGTTCCGGCGACCTTGCGACCGACCTGCAGGATGCGGCCGCAGAATTCGTGGCCGAGGATGATGGGGTGGCGGTTGACGTCCTTCGGCACGCGCTTGTGGTCGGGTCCCTGGGCGGCGGCCTTGTGGTCGGACATGCAGATGCTGTTGGAGACGATGTCCGCCAGAATTTCGTGCTCGCCAAGGGCGGG
>CAIXUF010001116.1 GCA_903922535.1 Candidatus Hydrogenedentota bacterium | reverse complement strand
GAGGGCAATATCGGATCAACCAGAAGAAGGAAAGACAGAGATGGCAAAGTTTGTAAAGTATGGGACGCTGTGCATTTTGGTCATGGTGCTGGCCGCGGGTTGCGCCACGGGCACCAAGAAATCCGACGAGCAACTGGTCGGCGATCAGATGCAGCTTGTCAAGAAGGCGCTGGAGGCAAAGGACATTGACACGCTCTTCACGCTCGTTTCCGAAACGTTTGAGCATCCGGAAGTGGGCACCAAGGCCGAGCTGAAGGCGCTTGCGGAAACCGGCCGCGATTCCGGCTACGCCGACGACGGCAAGTGCGAACTGAAGAACATGCAGTTGACCAAGAAAGCCGACGGCACGATCTCCGCGTACCCGATCGACCTTTCCAGCCCGGCCGGTTCGATCAGCGTCGAACTCGTGTTCAAGAAGGACAAAGACAACGTATGGCGCATTTCCACGGGCAACGCTGACGGCGTGTGAGTCCGTTAATCACGGTCCGGCGGTCTGAAGCCGGGTGTTGACCGGGAGCTTTTCGCAGGCCCCGCCTTTCCGGCGGGGTCTGTTCGGTTCTCGGGCCGGCGGTTTGGACGCCCCGCCCTGCATCGGGTAATATAGTGCGGTTGGTTCGCGCGGCGAACCGCTTGGCAATGCAATCTTCTCGAACGACCATCGGCAGGGTAATCGTGCATCCCCGAATCCGAACGTACATGACGGCGTGCCTGGTGTGCGCCCTGTGCTGGGCCCTGGCGGCCGCCGCCCAGCAGACCGCCCAATTCACAGGCGAGCTGGGCGGTGAAATGCTGCGTGCAAAAGCCACGCTGAAAACATACCAGAATGTGCCCTATGTCTCCCTCAGCCAGCTTGTCGAGCAAATGGGGGGCAAGGCCCGGCTCAACGGGGCCAAGGTGGAGGTTTCGCTGGGCGGGGCAAAGGCGCTTGCGGGAATCAACGACACCGCTGTGGCGGCGGGACAGGTGCAGTTTGCCCTGGCCCATCCGGTGGTGACCGAGTATGAAAACGCCTACATCTCGCTCGAAGACGCATCCAAGTTCTTCGAGCAGGGTTTCCAGGTCAGCCTGACGCGCAGCGACCCCGTCCCGGACGGCAAGAACATTGCCCCGTCCACGCCGGAGGAGGCCCCGTCGGAGACGGAGAATCCCAAGGCGCTGCTGAAGACGCTGGAACTGCCCCCGCCTCCGGCCGCTGCCTCCGTGCCGGAGGAACCATCCCCGGCCGCGCCGACGATCACGGTGCCGCCAACAACATCGGCGGCCGCACCGGCTGCGCCCGCCGCGCCCGAGGCCCCGACGCCGAAGGGGCCGATCAGACTTGTCGCGGTGGACGCGGGGCATGGCGGCGGGGACACGGGCACGGTGAGTCCCAACGGCACGGCGGAGAAGGCGATAACGGCCGCGATGGCAGTCCGCTTTCAGAAGGCGTTGACGGACACGGGCTCGCTGCAGGCCGCACAGACGCGGAAAGAGGACAAGGAAGTCTCGATCAGTGACCGCGTGTCCGCCGCGGCCGCCCAGTCGGCCGGACTTCTGGTGAGCCTGCACACCGGCGCGGTGCTTTCGCCGCAGGCCCCACTGGTTCAAATCTACCATTCGCCCGTCCCGGCCGAAGGCGGCGATTTGGCGGCCTGCGCGACCCGAGCGAAGGCCGTCGCCGAGGCCATGGCCAAGGCGCTCGCCACCGGAGACGATGCCCCGACGGTCGCCGTGCGGGCACTGCCGTTGCGCCTTCAGACCATCGCGAAGATTCCCTGTCTGCTGATCGAACTGGGGGCGCTGAACCAGGCTGACGGCGAGGCCATGCTGGTCGCGGAGGAGCAGCGCGGCGCGTTGGTGGACCGGATGGCCAAGGCGCTGGCGGTGGCCGTGGCCGACGTCAACGCGCAACACTGAGGACACACCGCCGTGAGCTATGACACAAGAAAGCGTATTCTTACCCGGCTGGGCCTGGCAGTGTGGGCCATGGCCACACTGATCCTCTGCTTTGTCATAGCGATGCTTGTAAACGAGATGCTGCGCAACGGGCAGTCGCCGCTGGCGTCCTTTCAAAGCGGGGCGCCGGCAGGGGGCAATGCCGCACCGGCCAAGCCGCAGCCCGGGGGGGCGGCGGGCACAAAGGACATTCAGCTCTATTTTTCCGCCAACAGCGGGCAGGGACTTGCCGCCGAGTCCGCCACGATTGAATTCAGCGGCAGCACGGTGGAGAACTGCCGGCGCGCCATCGCCGGATTAATCGGCGGCCCCCGCCAGAACGGATTCACCCCCATTCTTCCCACCAACGCGCGTTTGCGCGGGCTTTACCTGATGGATTCGGGGGAACTGGTGGTCGATTTCTCCAGTGAGGTGGCGCTGGCGCATGCGCGGCTCAAGAGCGCGGGCCTCGAGGGCATGCTGGTGTGCGGCATTGTCGCCACCGTGACGCAGCCGGCATTGCGAGGCCAGGACAAGGCCGAGGTCAAACGGGTCCGTTTCCTGGTCGAGGGCGCGCCGCCGACCGACGGATTTCCGGCCCATGTGGATCTCAGCCAGCCCATCGCCCCGGACCCAGGCTGGATTCAGGCGGCGACGGGATGACGCGCACGGGCGCGGCCGGCCGGGCCATCGGCATCTTTGACTCCGGCGTGGGCGGGCTCACGGTGTTCAAGCGCATCGCGCAGCGTCTGCCCCACGAGCATCTCTGCTATCTCGGCGACACGGCCCGTGTTCCCTACGGCACGAAATCGGCGGACACGGTGATCCGCTATGCGCGATCCTGCGCGGCCCGACTGACCGAGCGCGGCATCAAGCTGCTGGTGGTGGCCTGCAACACGGCCTCGGCCTATGCGCTGGAATCGCTGGCCGCGGAACTGCCGGTGCCCGTGGTGGGCGTGGTGGAACCGGGCGCGCGCGAGGCGGTGCGCTGCTGCAAGAACGGGCGCGTCGGTGTGATCGGAACCTCGGGCACCGTGGCCAGCGGCGCGTACACGCGGGCCATCGCGGCGCTCAATTCCGACATTCGCGTCTATTCCAAGGCCTGTACGCTGTTTGTGCCTCTGGCGGAGGAGGGCTGGACCCGCGGCGAACTGCCCCGGACCGTTGCGCGGACCTATCTGGCGAAACTCGCCGCGCGCCGCATTGACACGCTCGTGCTCGGCTGCACGCACTATCCGCTGCTGCGCGGCCCGATTGCCGAGGCGGCCGGGCCGGGGGTGCGGCTGGTGGACAGCGCCCAGGAAACGGCGAAGGCGGTGGAGGCGGTGCTGCGGGAATCGGGCCTGCTGCGCGGGGCCTTGACCCCTGGAAAGCATCGGTTTCTGGTAAGCGACTCTCCGGTGAGTTTTGCGCGGGTGGGCGCGCGGTTCCTGGGGCATCCCCTGGCGGGGGTGGAGTGGGTGGATGTGCAGACGGGCTGAGACCGCTTCCCGGCACACTCGGTTGGGGATAAAGACCCGAGCATGAAACGCGACGAAGACAACATGGCCGGAAGGAAGCCAGCGGCGAAACTGCCCAAACCGTTTCCGCTCATGCGCCGCCGTCCCCGAGGCGGCAACATTGAAGCCCAGCATGTGCTCATATTCCTGCTGGCTCTTGTGCTGCTGGCCATTCTCGGCGGCACGGCAAGCCTGCTCTGGCGGCAGTGGCGCGCCATGCCGCCCACCATTGCCGAGGCGGCGCAACCCGTGCCGCAATCCGTGTCTGCGCCCGCGCCGGTGGCTGCGGCCAAAGCCGCACCCAATCCCGCTCCCAAAACAGCCGCCACCCCACCACAGCCGGTGTTACCGCCCGTGGCAAATGACGCGATTGACCGTGCCCTGGTGGAAAGCACGGTTCCACCGGCCAACATCAAAAGCCTGTCTTCGGAAACGCGCAGTGACGCGTGGGGGAAATGGCAGTATCGCGGTTATGACGTGACGCTGCCGCCGGACCTGAACTGGCCCAAACTGCGGTCACGGCTGGTGGCCAATCTGGCGGGGAGCCGACTGAGTGTGATTGAACAGCGCGGCACTGAGCCTGGCGCGGCGCGGATTCGTGTGACTCAGCAAAGCCGGATCATCGCCGAGGCAGTCATTCATCCGATGGAAGCCGCTCCCGAAAGGGCGGTTCCGGTGTTGAAGGGTAGTGAGCCGGTCAAAGATACAGATGAGATCATAGCAGATCTAAACAGGCGCATAAAGATAAAAACAGACAGAAAAATTGAGATAGAGACAGTGAGAATCAATCGGGAGATGGGTGTTCCCAGCGAGACGCTGCCTGAGCCTGCACCGACGCCCGTGGTGCCGTCCGCACCGGAACCTATGCCCCAACCGCCAACCCAACTGGTTTCACAGCCCACACCCGTGCCAGATCCGGCACTGGCGGAGATCGTTCCGCTCCCGCCTCCTGCAGTGACATTAGCGCCGGAGGCCAACCAGGAGATTGGCGTTCCCAAGGTGGTGGAGCCTGAGCATGTGCCAGTATCTGTGGCACCGTCTGTACCCGCGCCGTTACCGGACGACGCACCGCAGGTGGCAGTGGCACCAGCGCCGGAGGCCAACCGGGAGATTGGCGTTCCCAGGGTGGTGGAAGCTGGGCCTGTACAAGTATTCGAGGCATCGCCTGTGCCGGAGCGTGTGCCGGAGCCAAAGCCGGAAACGCAACCGGAACCAATAGCACAACCCGAACCTGAGCCCGCGTCCCTTCCCTTACCGGCTTCCATACCGGAACCGACGCCGTTGCCGAAACCGGCACCGCAGGTGAACATCTCCGCGCCACTTCCCGCGTTGGAGCCTGCGTCCTCATTCCCCGATTCCCGTGTCTCCCCTGACTCGCAGTCCTCTCCTTCGGAGCCCATCATTCAACCCAAACCTGAGCCAACGAAGAAGCTGCTCATTGCCTCGGCGAGGGATGGCCGGCCGCGACTGGCGGTGATTCTGGATGACGGTGGGTACGGTGGCCCGGACACGGAGCAGGTACTGGCGCTGGACCCGAAGGTGACGCTGGCGATTTTGCCGAACACACCGGCGGCCCGCACCACGGCACAGCGGGCAGAGGAAAAAGGGTTTGAGGTGATGCTGCACATGCCGATGGAAACGGCGGTGAAGGGCATCCATGCGGTGGGGGGGCAACTGGACACGGGCATGGACCGGGACATGATCCGCCGGCTCACACTGGACGCGCTGGCGCAGGTGCCCGGCGCAAAGGGGGTCAACTACCACACGGGCGGCAAATTCATTCAGGATTATGACCGCACGCAGTGGTTTATGGAAGTGGTGCGCGATCAAAAGTTATATTTCATCGACAGCCGGACCACGGGGCACTCGGCCGGGCACGCCGCAGCGGCGGCGCTGGGCGTGCGCACGGCGGACCGTGATGTGTTTTTGGACAATGAAAGCGCGCCTGACTACATCCGCGGCCAGTTTGAAATGCTGGTCGACGGGGCGCAGAAGCGCGGCGCGGCCGTGGGTATCGGCCATTTCCGGCACAACACCGTTTCTGTGCTCCGGGAGGTGCTGCCCGGGCTGTCGGCGCGCGGGATTGAACTGGTTCACGTATCGGAGTTGCTCCCATGAGTGTTGTGCTCGGCATAGAGTCTTCCTGTGATGAAACCGGCGCGGCCGTGGTGGCGGACGGGCGGACCGTACTGTCGAACCTGGTCGCGTCGCAAATCGACATCCACCGCGAGTTTGGCGGGGTCGTGCCCGAGATCGCATCTCGCCAGCACACAAAGATTATCTATCAACTGGTGGAGGCGGCCCTGCGCGATGCGGGGCTGGAGCGCGGCCCCGGCGATGCGCCCGCGATTGACGCCATTGCGGCGACGCGGGGGCCGGGACTGATGGGGTCGCTGCTGGTGGGGCTGGGCTTCGCCAAGGCGCTGGCTTATGCCTGGAAAAAGCCCTTTGTGCCGGTGCACCACATTGAGGGGCATCTGTTCTCGGCGTTTCTCGGCGGCAAGGCCCCCGGGTTTCCCTTTCTGTCCCTCGTGGTGAGCGGTGGCCACACGCAGATTATCCACTGCGCCGCGCCGCACGCCTATGAACTGCTGGCCACAACGCGCGACGACGCGGTGGGCGAATCGTTCGACAAGGTGGCGCGGTTGCTGGGCCTGCCCTATCCGGGCGGGCCGTCGATTCAGAAAGCGGCGGCGGGTGGCAATCCGCGGGCCTATGCGTTCCCCCGCGCCATGCAGCGGCAGGACACGCTCGATTTCAGCTACAGCGGGCTCAAGACGGCGGTGCTTTATGCTACCCGCGAGAATCCCGGGGCCAACGTGGCCGACCTGGCCGCAAGTTTTCAGGCCGCAGCCATCGACACGCTGATCCTCAAAACGCGGCAGGCACTGGACCGGACAGGGGCGGAGCGGCTGGTGATTGCGGGCGGCGTGGCGGCAAACCAACTGCTGCGGGAACGGGCGCTGGAACTGCCCGCGGAGGTGTTTCTGCCGCCGTTCACCTACTGCGTGGACAATGGCGCGATGATTGCCGCCGCGGGGCATTCGCGTTTTGCGCTGGGCTTGACGGGGGAGGGCATGGACGCGCCGGCAGACCCGTCGCTGAAGTTATGCGGGTGAGGGCTGCGGGTTGGGGGTGAACCGGCTCACGCTTTGTCAAACTCGTCGTCGGAGATTTGCAGCGCTCTTTTGGTGCCAACGATATAGCACCCCAGCACTTCATTTCCGCTTCTGGCAATGCAATAGACCAGATTCTGATCTCCAACCTTCCTGACGAGCTTGAAGTGCGTCGCCTTTCCCCCTTGTTTGAGGACAACCCCCAAATGCTTCATTTTGCGTTTGAACTCAGCAAAGGGGATTGGGGCGGGCATCGGTAGACACCTACGCGGAACAACATGGCTGAAGTCGGATGCTCTCAACGCTCTTGCGCATCCGGTGAAGATCCTGGATGTTGTCACATACCGAAGACAAATCAGTCTGATGGCCTTTTCTTACAAGCACAAACACCACATTGAACAACTGTTTTTCCGAATTGTCCCATTCTTCGGAGTCGGAAGGATTGAAAAACCTGACTTTCCCCCCAGTGCTCAACACTTCTTCAGCATAATCAGAAAAGAGATCCTGGAGTTCTTTCAGGGCATCATCGCGGGTCTTGCCCACTCCGACAAGATCGAACTGAAGCGCCCTGGCGAGCACTTCCCCGCCTTCCTCCCGATACGTTACGGTAATCGGCCCCTTCAACGTTATAATCCGCATCTTTCTATTCATTGGTCCAGATGACAACATCTGACGGTGTCCTGTTCAATCCCTTTTTCCTTTGGCGGATACCGCGAACGAATTCACGACCCGTCACCATTCAAAGTATACACGGGATCATTTCGTC
>CAIXUF010001115.1 GCA_903922535.1 Candidatus Hydrogenedentota bacterium | reverse complement strand
GGACGGTCTTCATCTCGGTCAGGTCGAGCGCGAGCATCATGTCGCGGCTCAACGCGAGCAGCGCGTCGTCGTCCACCTCAAGGTTGATCTCGTGGACGGCCACCTCGCTGCGCTGCGTGACGATGGGCAGCGCCAGCAGCGGCCGGCCGTCGAGCGCCGCCATCTCCTCCGTCGTCTTCACCACGTACTGCTCGATCAACTCGTTGGCCAGCGCCTTCCGCGCAACGCGCACCGCCGTCTCTTTGTCAATGCCGCGCAGGGCGTACAGCGTGGACTTGAACATCACCTCGTCGTCGTCGAGCGCCCGGCCCAGCGTGTCCCGCACGCCCTCGCGGGCGCTGCGGCCGACATTGTCGGTGACGCCTGGCAGGAAACCCACTTCGATCACGCAGTCATAGCCGGAGGCCATCGACTTGTTGACCGCCGAGTCCTGGATGATTGGGTCGGTGAACAGGTCGGCCCGCGCCTTCTCGAGTTCCTCCGCGGTGAACCCGCCGAGCAGGGTATACACGTCGATGACCCACGCCTCCGCCACCTGGACGCCCAGATCCTCGCGCAGGCGCGCGCACAGCGCGACCCCGGCCGGGTCGGGCCGACCGCCCTTCATGGCCACTTCTATTCTATTTGCCGGCATAGCGCAGATTCCCTTTGTAAAACACACGGCTTTCGCCCTTTATTATCCGGCCCATGACAGTGCAGTGCTTGCCCGTCAGTTCAAACGCCTCAATCGCCTTGTCCGCCTGCTCCGGCGGCACGACAAACATGAAGCCCTGGCCCATGTTGAAGGTGCGCAGCATCTCCTTCTCTTCGACGTTGCCCGTTTCCTGCAGGAACCGGAAGATGCCCGGCGCCTCCCAGGTGTCCAGGTCCACCTCCGCGCCCAGCCCCTCGGGCAGGATGCGCGGGAAGTTGTCGGTGATGCCGCCCCCGGTGATGTGCGCCATGCCGTGCACGTCGACCAGCTTCATGATGACCTGCATCAGTTTGGCGTAGGCCACATGCGGCTCCATCAGCGCCTCGGCCACGGTGCGGCCCGTGTACGGCATGGGATCGTCCGGGCCAAGCCCGGCCACCTCGAAAGTGATCTTGCGCGCGAGACTGTAGCCATTGGTGTGCAGCCCCGTCGAGGGCAGGCCGATGACCACGTCGCCGTCCCGGATGGCCGATCCGTCCACGATCTTCCTGCGGTCCACGATCCCCACAATCGTCCCCGCCAGATCATATTCGCCCGACTGGTACATGTCGGGCATTTCGGCCGTCTCGCCGCCGATCAGCGCGCAGCCCGCAAAGCGGCACCCCGCCGAAAGGCCCCTGACCACGTCGATGGCAATCTGCGGTTCAAGTTTGCCCACGGCAAAATAGTCGAGGAAGAACAGGGGGCGTGCCCCCTGCACCAGAATGTCGTTCACGCAGTGCGACACCAGGTCGATGCCGACCGTGTCGTGCTTGCCCGTCATGAACGCCAGCTTCAGCTTGGTGCCCACGCCGTCCACGCTGGACACCAGCACCGGCTCTTCCATGCCCTGCATGTCGAAACGGAACATCGCGCCAAACGACCCGATGCCCTGAAGCACGTTGTCGCTGAACGTTTTCTGCACCAGGTCCTTGATGGTACCCAGCGCTTCATTGGCTGCGTCGATGTCCACGCCCGCATCCCGG
>CAIXUF010001114.1 GCA_903922535.1 Candidatus Hydrogenedentota bacterium | reverse complement strand
GTTTCGCGCCAATTGGCGGCAAGTTCGGACAACTTCAGCGCGGTGGGTCGGCGTGCCGCCAGAAAAGCGCACAACGATTCAAACAACGTGCCCGCCCCCGCGCCTGTTGCGTTTCGATACGGCTCCACTGCGTCCTGCGGCAGTTCCCGGAGTGGGCCGAGCTTCTTTAGCGCCTCGTATCCATGCATGGAATCCGAGTTGAGATAGACATACATGGGGTGAAAACCAAACACTTTGATGCCTGCCGCGTGGAATTTCGGGTTGGCGATATCCCATGACTTTTCAGGCAGATACATCTCAGCGTCGTCCTCAAAAAAACAGGGGATGCGGAGCAGCCCCTTCTTGCCGTGCTCGTAGTGGATGGTGTGGGGCTGCAGGTGAGTGGTACCCGGCAGAAGTAACGATACGTCGATCTCAATTCCAAAATCTGCAACCGCCATTTTCATCAGCGCGCTGGATTGAAACAGACCATGCGTCCGCATCATCTTTGTGTCCGGGAGAAGCCTCCGCATATAAGAGAACACCTCCCGTTCATTCGCGCCATGCGACGAATTGGGCAGGAAATTGGGATGCATGCCCAGTTCGAAGAGATCATCGTGCAGCCTGATTTCATTGATTGCCGGTGAATCGTGCGTCAGAAACCAAGTGGCCTTCACTCCATAACGGACAAGCGCGGCGATCACGTGCGCAACGATGAAATCTGGAGCCCAGTCCGTGTCGATAACTATTGCGTATGGGCTTAATGTATCAATCGGTGCAGAGATGAACCGTTCTTTGTCATTTTCCAGATTCAAGAATGCGTTTCATTTCTTGTTTGCGGCCTGCCTCGTCAAGGTCGGATGACAACAGTTCCACAAGTCTTGTAACGTTCTCTTCCAGTTTCGCGATACGCTTGTCAGCCCGGTAACGGTCACGGTTGGGATTGTATACAGCATCGTCCGGCAAGTCGCGTGATACGACGCTTCCGGGCGTGATAGTGACACGATCACCAATGGTAACCCCCGCGGTGATTACGGATGGCCCTGCAATGAAGCAGCATTTCCCTATTTTCGTGGGAGTGTACTCAATATTCTCCCGTGTGATGCCGGTTTCTCCCCGAATGGCCTGTTTATGGCTATTGTGACTCCAAAGCATCACGTTCAGGCCGACCTGCGTGTAGTCACCTATTGTCAAACCTCCTTGGGCGTCAAGAATGGCACCTTCGCCAATCCAGACGTACTTTCCAAGGACCAGTTTCTCTTGCGCCAGAATCTTCGCCCCCTCCCGAATCCTGCACCCCTCAGGAAGCCCAAGCATCTTCGCGCGCTCTGTGTCTGTCATCACCCCGCTTATAAAGTAGTTCAGTATCTGCTCGCGAAGTTTTGGATCGGTACTATTGTCGAACACAACAATTCTCCTTCGGTCATATGCGCACGCACCGGAAGAACAATACTAGCAATTGAGCATTTTCCTCACAGCATGAATCGCGCAATGCATTGACACACGTAAGCCACCTGATCTTCCGTCAATTCCGCATACATGGGCAGCGACAGCAGCCGCTTGGCGTAGCTCTCCGTTTCGGGATAGCTGCCTTCGGTCAAGCCGAGATGCTGGTAGGCCTTCTGTTGGTGCAGTGGAACGGGATAGTGGAGCGCGGTGGACACTCCATTACCTTTAAGGTGTTCCATGAGCGCATCTCGGTTATCCACCTGAATCACGTACAAATGCCATACGGGCCGCGTGTTTTCCAAAACAGTGGGAACGATTACAGCGCCCACATTCTTCAGCAGTTCTGTGTACTGCGCGGCATGCGCGCGCCGCGCCTCGGTCCACGCGGAAAGGTGTTTTAGCTTCACCCTCAACGCAGCGGCTTGAAGGGCGTCACACCGTCCGTTGAATCCCTCTATGTCGTGATAGTATTTCTGGGCCTGGCCGTGGTCGCGCAGCATGCGAATGGTTTTGGCCAGCGCGGCATCGTTCGTTGTGACTGCGCCTGCCTCACCGCAGGCCCCCATGTTTTTGCCTGGGTAGAAGGAGAATCCCGCGGCGACACCCATCGAACCGCATCGCCGCCCCTTGTATTCGGCCAAATGCGCTTGGGCGGAATCTTCCACCACCCACAAGCCATGCTTTTGGGCAATCGCAAGAATGGGATCCATGTCCGCCGGTTGCCCATAGAGATGCACGGGCACAATGCCTTTGGTTCTTGCAGTGATGGCAGTCTCGACTTTCGAGGGATCCATGGTGTACGTGCGCGGGTCCACATCGACGAACACCGGTTTTCCGCCCGCCTGGGAAATGGCTTCCGTGGTGGCAATAAAGGTGTTCGGAACGGTGATGATCTCGTCGCCAGGCTGCAGGCCGAGGGCCACGAAAATCATCCGAAGGGCATCCGTGCCATTGCTCACCGCGATGGCGTGTTCAACCCCGCACGACTGCGCAAATTCCCTTTCCAGAGCTTCGACATGCGGGCCGCCGACAAAACAGGCGCTGTCCAGAATCTCCGCCCAGAGGGCCAATATTTCGTCCAGCACCAAGGCGTGCTGCGCTTTTAGATCGAGAAATGGGATGGTCATGTGCTTACAGGCTTCCATTGAGCCCATCCTTTAATTCGATCAGCTTGCCGCCGGTTCTTAGTGATTCATCGGTTGCCTCAAGAAGCGAAACCACACGCAGCCCCTGTTTGCCGTCGTTAAAGGGGCTCTCGCCCGTATTGATGCAATCAAGGAAGTATTGGGCTTCCAGTTTCAGGGCTTCTTTCGAATCCAACCATGGGGAAACAGCATCGCCCATCCGATAATTTGCCTGAATGCCATACCTGCCTTCCAGGGTGGTTATTTCGGCGCCTTTGTCATAGATCCGGATCTTGTCCTCTGGGTTAAGGTCGTCCCAGACCAGCATCTTCTTGCTTCCTCCCACTACAGTGCGGCGCATCTTGGTTGGAGACAGCCAATTCAAATGGAAATGGGCAATTAACTTGTCTGCGTAATGCACCGTCACATAGGCGACATCTTCCAGTCCCGTGTTGAAATGGGCGCTGCCCTGGGCGGAGATGCTCTTGATGTCGGTGCCCAGCAGGTAGTCCATAATTGAAAAATCGTGCGGCGCCAAGTCCCATATCACATTGATGTCATGCTGGAAAAGCCCCAGGTTCACCCGAACCGAATCGAAATAGTACAAGGCACCAAGGGAGCCGTTGTCAATCAACTCTTTGATTTTGCGCACGGGAGGCGTAAACAAGAAAGTGTGATCAACCATCAAGCACAGGTTCTTCTTCGCCGCCAATTCAATCAATGACCTGCACTGTTCGGAGGTGGAGGCCATGGGTTTTTCCAGCCAGACATGTTTCCCGTGTTCCAGCGCCTTGCAAGCCAGATCGTAATGCGTGAACACAGGGGTGGCAATCACCACCGCATCCACTTCGGGAGAGGTTATGGCGACGTCGTCGTCTGTTACGTCCACATCCGGATATTGTTCCCGCGCCGCCCTTTGCCGTTCTGGCGTTTGTTCGGCTATGTAACGCAACCTGCATCCAGGAAGAGAATTAAACACCCGTGCAAGATTGGGCCCCCAATAGCCGAACCCAATCAACGTGACGTTTAGCATCACAGTTGCCTCCTATTTAAGAATAATGTTATTTCATCTTTCAGTGCCAAATCAACAAAAGGACGGGACATACGATAGGAGTTTCTCCGGCAACCCCTTTCGTCAAGAGTGCATCCGAGCGATCCGAACGTTGATGGGGCGGGGGGACGCGATTTGCTAATTGACGGCGCACTTTCTCATATACACTTCGGGGGGATTCCGGTGAGCCGTCCCTTGACGCGGGCACACCGGCGGGAATGGGTGTGTCCTGTGCCAAGTCAGGGCGGTCTCCGCATTCGCACTCTGTGAGGTTCATGGTGTAAGCTGGATGCGTTGTCCGGTCATGTGCGTGATGGACGGATTTGTCTTAAGGGAACGGCTCAAGAACAAGGGGTGTCTTTGCAGATGGGCAAGAACAAGAAGAGATCCAAACAGACCACCGCGGATGTGCTCATGAAAGAGGGGAAGGGCCTGTTCAAACTACTGCTGCCATGGATTCCCTTGCTGATCTTCATGTTGCTATTCGGGGTATACAGCGCGAATCGGGACTGTGCGATTCTCGGTGATGTGAAGCCCAATATCTACCAGTGCCTGCAGATTCTGGACAAGGGAGAACTGACATTTGAGCCGGAAAGCAGTCCTTTTCTTTTCAAATGGCACTCGGACAAAGACACGAAGGGGGATTTCAAAATAAACTATTGGTCCAAGCCGTTGCGCGAGCAGTATGCCGCGGGAACCATCCAACTGGTGAAGTGTGATTATTACATTGTCAAGAGCAGCATTCCCGGCCGTTACGTCAACTTTTTTGGCTTGGGTGCGGCGCTGACGGCGCTGCC
>CAIXUF010001113.1 GCA_903922535.1 Candidatus Hydrogenedentota bacterium | reverse complement strand
CGCACCCTCCAGGGCGGCGGCCGCCCGGTCAATGTCCTTGTCGAGCGCGCGGGCCAGGGCGGCCACCTGCGCGTGCTTCACGGCCTCGGCCACCCGCCGCACACCCTCGAATTCCTGATTTGAGGCGATGGGGAACCCGGCCTCGATGACGTCCACCCCCAGTCGGTCAAGCTGGATCGCAAGGCGCACTTTTGCGCTTTCATCCATGCTTGCCCCCGGCGACTGTTCACCGTCGCGCAGGGTGGTGTCAAAAATCCTGACTTGTTCGGGCATAACGGCACTCCTTTATGCGGGTACTCCTGAAATCCAATCATTTCCGGATTCCCCCGGTCGACTATTATAGCGTCTCCCCGCGCGTTACCGCAAAAGCATGGGTTTGGCGACCCTTTGCAAGTGACGATTCCCGGTTTGCCGACAGCTCTGCTATACTCGATGCATGAATCCGCGCATCCACAAAAGCATCCGGCGCAGCCTGCTGCTCACGCTGTACGAGCGCTACATGGCCAATCCCGTTGAAATGCTGGAACCCGGGCATTTCCTGGCCGACGGGATGCTGGAAAAGCACCCGTTGCTGGTGAACATGCATTATCTGGCCGACCGCGGCCTGGTCGAACTCATGCGGGGCTATGATCCGTCCCTGTTCGCCGCCGTCCGCATCACGGCCCGGGGAATTGACCTGGTCGAGAACCAGTTCGAACTGGATCGCCAGTTTCCCCCCCACCCCGACGCCGCGGAACAGGGCGCGGCTGACCTGCCGATGCTGATTGAACAACTCCAGGCGGAGGCGGACATCTGCGATCTGGACGGAGTGGCGCGCCGCGCCCTCCTTGATGATGTGGCCTATCTTCGCAATGAGATCGCCCGTCCGGCGGCCTGCTGGCGGCTTCAGGTCATCCGCGCAGTCCTTGGCTGGATGGCCGAGGCGGTTGCCTCATGCGACATGCCGCCGCCCTCTCTGCCAACACTCATCCGCCGCATTGAAGCGTTGTCCGGCGCCTGAGTCTTCCGGCGGTGCCGGAATAGCCCTCAGGCCAAACACTGTTCACTAAAATGGTTAGAAGTGAATGTAAAAAGGAGAACAGTGATGTCCACCCCAAACGCCCTTCCAGCGGAAGGCGCCAAAGCACCCGTATTCAGCCTCCCCGCGAATGACAACACCAGCGCCAGCCTTGCCGGCTTCAAAGGCAAACAGGTCGTGCTGTATTTCTACCCCAAGGACGACACCCCCGGCTGCACGGTGGAGGCCAAGGGGTTCCGCGATTTTGCGGACGACTTCGCCACGGCCGGGGCCGTTGTGCTTGGCGTAAGCCCCGACGGCATCGATTCGCACTGCAAGTTTGCCGACAAGTTCGGCCTGAATTTCCGCCTTCTGGCCGACACGGATCACGCCGTGGCCGGGCAGTACGGCGTCTGGGTGGAGAAGAGCATGTACGGGAAATCCTACATGGGCATTCAGCGCGCCACCTTCCTTATCGACCCCAACGGGAAGATCGCCCGCGTGTGGCCCAAGGTCAAACCCGAGGGCCACGTGCAAGAGGTGCTGGAAGCGGTCAAGGCGCTGGCATAACGACCGTCGCTGATTATTCATTGCATAAAACCGCAACAGTGAATGGAGTGGATCGGTCAAGTGTGATCATGTCACTGTTCGGGAGGTACGGTTACAGGCGGGAGCTTAGATTCTGTGATAGGACAGTTCCGCCTGTAAGAGCCTGATCGCACGCCTTTTGTGGCCGCTGCACATTTGACAAAAGCAGGGGAGTAGCGTGTATTCTGGGTGCGCAGGAAAGTTCGTATCGCCAAACAAGACTCATTTTCGAAAAGCGGGATTATTATGGCTTCAGCGGTACTGCGAAATCTAACTCTTTCCATTTTGAGGCATTTGCGAAATGGCTAACCTTTTGTGCCTGTATGGATTTACGTGGACGGGGATTTTGGGTTTACCCCAAGCCGAGCGGGGAAATGGCCTCGCGCAGGCCGGGAATAGGCCCGTCTGAGGAAAAATCACCCCCGAATATTGGGCAAAAACGTGTAACGCCCTCGCAGTGTGATTGTAGTATAGATAGCTG
>CAIXUF010001112.1 GCA_903922535.1 Candidatus Hydrogenedentota bacterium | reverse complement strand
CTGATTGTCGCCGGCGCATGGTATCTGCGCCGCCGTTTCCGCGACATGGCGGTGGTGCAGGACCTCGGCATGATCCTGTACTACATGGGCGTCTCGTCCATGATCTTCGGCGTCGTGTTCGGCGAATACATGGGCAACCTGCTGGAAGAGCACATATCGCCGCTCTGGGGGCACCGCATGTTGATCATTCTGCCGCTGATGAAGCTGTCATTGGTGGTGGGCATTGTACATGTGTCCGGCAGCCTCATTCTGGGCATCCGCGAGGCGTCGCGCCACGGGCACCGGGGCCACGCCTTTGAGAAGGCGGGCATGCTTGCCGTGCTGTGGGGCATGATTATCGCGGTGCTGGGCCAGATGACCTATCTGCCCGCGACCGGCTCGCTGGTGGTGGGCATTGCGCTGATCGTCGCCGGCGTGGCGACCATGTTCATCGGGCTTGGGCTTGGCGCGCTGGTGCCCGCCATCGAGTTGACCTCGCTGGCGACCAACGTGCTCTCCTACGCCCGTCTCATGGCCCTCGGCCTGGCCTCTGCCGCGCTGGCCGACATCGGCAACAAGTTCATGACCGACAACTACAAGCTCGGCGGCATCTACATCGCCGTGGGCCTGCTCATCAATTTCCTCTTCCAGGTGCTCAACATGGCCATGGGCCTGTTTAGTCCGACGCTGCACTCGCTGCGTCTCAATTATGTGGAGTCACTGCCCAAGTTCTACGACCCGAAGGGGTTCAGTTACAAACCGTTCAGAAAGGAACTTCCATGGTAAAGACGTTGCAGGTGACCAAAAATACGTTCGCCGTGATGGCGATAGTGTGCGTGCTGGCGGCTGTCGCCGCGCCGTTTGCTTTCGGCGCGCCCGCTGAGGGCGCCGCCGCCGGTGCAGTCCCGGGTCTGGCCGCGGCCGGCATGGCCATTGGCGCGGGCATTGCCTTCGCCGCCGGCGCGCTGGGCACGGGCATCGTGCAGTACGCCGTGTGCGCAAGCGGCATCGGCGTGCTGGCGGAGAAGCGCGAAATGCTTCCGCTGGTAATCATCTTCATCGCCATTCCCGAGACCCTGGTCATTCTGGGTTTCGTGCTGGCCATCATGCTCATCGGCAAGATCGTCTGATCGCACTTTCATGAGCACGGAACGTCTTCTTGACTCCATGACGCGCGAAACCGCGCGGCGCCGCGACGAGATTCTCGCCCGGGCCCGCGCGGAGGCGGAGCGCATCGTCCGCGAGGCCCGGCAGCGGGCCGGGGCGGCGCATGCCTCCGCCATGGCTGTCATGTCGGCCGAACTGGCCGTGCTGGCCCAGCAGGGCCGGGAACGTGCCGAGGCCGATGCGGCGCGGGGTGTGTTTGTCATGAAGGACGGCGTCATTCGCAAGGCGCTGGAGGCCGCGCGGAACCGGCTGACTGAACTCACGGCCCGGCCCGCTTTCGGGCCGGTGCTGGAGCGCTTGCTCGCCGAAGCGCTTGCCGTTGCGCCGGTTGAGGAGCCTGAGCCGGAACCAGAGTCCGAGCCCGAGTCCGGGTCAGCGCCCGAACCCGACATCATTTTGGAATCGCCGGGGACGGACGAGTCGGTCCCTGAGGTTGCCCGGGAGCTTTCGCCTGACATGACGCCCGAACCGCCACCGGCAGAAGAGACAGAGGCCGTGGTCCCGCGGGAGCCCAATGTGCACTTTGTGCGCGTTCCGGCGATGCACGCCACCGCGCTGGGTGCGCAAATTGAGGCGGCTGGCGCGCAATTGGCCCAAGTGCCGGGTCCGGCGGATGGCGTGATAGTGGAAGACAGTTGGGGCACGTTCCGCGTGACCAACACGCTTTCCCTGCGGCTTGCCCGGCTTGAGGGCGCGGTCCGGACGGAGGCGAACACTCTGTTGTTCGGCCGGGAGGCGCGCCAGTCATGAGCATACGCACGACCTACGGCATTTATATCAACGCGCGCATTCATGCGCGCCGCAGTGAACTGCTCACGAAGCCGCGCTATGAGGAAATGCTCCAGAGCGGCGACGCGGCAGGCATAGTCCGCTGCCTGCTCGGCAACCCGTCCTACGAGAAGGACATGGCCGAGGCCCTGCTTCACGGCGAGGGGGCGGACGCCGTCGAGGAGGCCGCCGGGCGCAATCTTGACCGCGAGTTTGAACTGCTGACGAGAATAGTGCGGCGCGAGCCCCTGCGCGCCGAGGCCATGATGTATTTTTTGAACAGGTGGGACCTCGCGGCGATTAAGTCGCTGCTGCGGCGCGGGATTCGCGGCGAAGGCACGGGCCGCTTTGGCCTGGTGACCGGGCCGTCGCTGCCGTGGCCGGTGATGGAGCGCTATGCGGCGCAGGCGGGAACGCTTGAGGCCACGGTGCTGATGCTCGCGGGCCAGTTCCCGTCGCTGTGCGGCAAACTGCCGCGCCTGCTTGCCTCGCGCAACGAGGAACAGCACGGTGCCGAGGCCGTTGCCGCGCTGGAGACGGCGCTGGACCGGCGCTACTTCGAGCGCTGTGGTGATTTCATGTGGACCGGCCCCCGTCTGGCCCCGGTGCGCGCGTATCTGCGCCTTGAAGTGGACAGGATTAACCTGCGTTCCATGCTGGCCGACCTACTCTATGGCGCAAAATCCGCCGAGGGCCGCGGCGCATGGCTGCGCGGCGGACTGGTTGACGCGGCGACGCTGGACATCTTTGCGGCGAGCGGCAGCCTTGAGCAGGCCACGATCCTGCTGGAAAACACGGGCTACCGGGCGCTGCACCAGGTGTTCTCACGGGTCCAGCAGACGGGCCAGTTGGGCGCGATGGACCGGCGTTTTGAAATGCTCTTTGTCGAGCGTCTGGGCAAGATGATCCACCAGGATCCGTTCGGCCTGGCGCTGTTCATGAATTATGTGTGGCTCAAGTGGCTTGAATGCGCGAATCTGCGCGTGCTGGCGCGGGGCGTGGAGGCAGGCCTTCCGTCCGGGCGCGTGCGGGAAGAACTGATATGTCTAACGTAGTGGCGCTGGCGCGCGGCGCGTTGGCGATGCAGATGGCCCTTGCGGGATTGCGCGTGGAGCAGCCCGAGCCGGGTGACACGGCGGAGAACGTGCTGGATGAAATCCTGCGCGAGCCCGGTCAGGTGACGTTGGTCATCGTGCAGGACGACTACCGCCGCAAGTTTTCAGAATGGTTCCGCGACCGGCTGTCGCGGCACAAGACACGTCCGCTGGTCGTATATTGCCCGGAGTCTCCGGGCGGCGACGAGGATGTGGACGCATATATCACGTCCGTGCTGAAACCCGCACTGGGTTTCGAATTACGGTTGGAGTGAGCGCGATGGTGCAAGCAAGAGAGGCAATCACAGGTAAGCTTTGCCTGGTGTCCGGTCCGATGATCGGCGCCTCCGGCATGCTTGGCGTGTCCATGGGCGAGATGTTGCGCGTGGGCAAACTGGGCCTGATCGGCGAGGTGATCCGGATCAACGGTGACACCGTGTATGCGCAGGTGTTCGAGGACACCGGCGGCATGATGCTCGGTGAGCCCGTTGAGAGCCTGGGCTACCCCCTGTCGGTGGAACTGGGACCGGGCCTGCTCGGCGGCGTGTTCGACGGCATCCAGCGCCCGCTGGAGGTGCTGCGCGGCATGTCGGGCGATTTCATCGCGCGCGGCCTGACGGCCCCGGCGCTGAACCGTGACAAGAAATGGGCGTTCACGCCCATGGTGAAGGCGGGCCAGAAGGTGGTTGGCGGCGACGTGCTCGGCACCGTGCAGGAAACGCGGGCGTTCATGCACCGCGTTCTTGTCCCGCCCAACGTCTCCGGCGTGATCAAGTCTGTCGTGGAAGCGGGCGAGTACACCGTGGAGCAGCCGGTGGTCGTTCTTGAGGACGGTTCCACGCTGGCCATGATGCAGCGCTGGCCTGTGAAGAAGCCGCGCCCCGTTGTGCGCAAGCTGCCGGCGACCGAGCCCTTTGTCACCGGCCAGCGTGTGCTGGACTGCATATTTCCCGTCGCCCTGGGCGGCTCGGCCGTGGTGCCCGGCGGCTTCGGCACGGGCAAGACGGTGGTGGAGCAGACCCTTTCCAAGTACTGCAATGCCGACATCATCGTGTACGTGGGCTGCGGCGAGCGCGGCAACGAGATGGCCGACGTGCTGGACGAGTTTCCGGCGCTGACCGACCCAAAGACCGGCGACTCGCTGATGAACCGCACGATCCTCGTGGTCAACACGTCGAACATGCCGGTGGCTGCCCGCGAAGCGTCGGTGTACTCCGGCATCACGCTGGCTGAATACTACCGGGATCAAGGGTTTAGTGTGGCCATTATGGCCGACAGTTCGTCCCGCTGGGCCGAAGCGCTTCGCGAGATTTCGTCGCGCCTTGAAGAGATGCCCGGCGAAGAGGGCTACCCGACCTACCTGTCCGCGCGCATCGCCGAATTCTACGAGCGCACCGGACGGGCCGAGGTGCTGGGCACCGTGGCGGAGGGCGAAACGCCGCGCCAGGGCTCCATGACGCTGGTGGCCGCCGTGTCCCCCGCGGGCGGCGACTTCTCCGAGCCCGTCACGCAGACCTCGCTGCGCGTGGCCGGCGGCTTCTGGGGGTTGGACGCAGCCCTAGCCTACCGCCGCCACTACCCGGCCATCAACTGGAAAGTCAGCTACACGCTGTACCTGGAAACACTCAAGCCGTGGTTCCGCGACAACGCGCCCAAGGGCTGGCTGGAAAACCGGCAGCGCGCCATGGATCTACTCCAGCGTGACGCCGAAATGCAGGAAATCGTGCAGTTGGTGGGCCCCGACGCCCTTCAGGACGGCGAGCGGCTCATCCTCGAGACGGGCAAGATGGTACGCGAGGTCTTCCTGCAGCAGAACGCGTTCTCCGACAATGACGCGTTCAGCAGCCTGGAGAAGACGGGCGGATTGCTCGAAACGCTGCTTGAGTTCTACGACCTCAGCAAGAATGCAATCGAGAACGGGGTGACCCTGAACCGCCTGATGGGCCTCGCGGTGCGCGAGGACATCGCGCGGTTGCGCAACGAATCCAACGCGGATTTTGCCGACAAGCGGGCCACTGTGTGCGCCAAAATGCGCACCGACGTCGCCGCCGCGGCAACGAAGAAGGGATAAGCGATCATGACCGCCAACAACCAGACCCCTGCGGAAGCCCCCCTTCGGGCTGAATACTGGGACCTTTCCTACATATCGGGGCCGCTCGTCTTTCTCAAGAACGGCGGACGTTTCCCGTCCGGCGCGATCCTTGAGCTGACCATGGCCAACGGCGAGACGCGCCAGGGGCAGGTGCTTGAGGCGAGCACGAGCCACGCCGTCGTCCAGGTGCTGCAGGGCACCCAGGGCGTCGACGTGAAGGGCACCTCGGTGTCGCTCAAGCAGGACGTGGCGACCATCGGTGTGTCCACCGCGCTGCTCGGCCGCCGCTTCAACGGAACGGGCGTGCCGATCGACGGACTGCCGCCTGCGGTCGTCGACAAGGAAATGAACATCAACGGGGCGCCGATGAACCCCGTGGCCCGCGACAAACCAAATGACTTCATCGAGACCGGTGTGACGGCCATCGACGAGTTCAACACGCTCGTGCGCGGCCAGAAACTGCCGATCTTCTTCGGGTCCGGCCTGCCGGCCAACGAGGTGGCCAACCTGATCGTGCAGCAGGCGCGCACACGCGACGCCTCCGAGCAGTTTGTGGTGGTCTTCGGCGCGATGGGCATCACCGAGCGCGAGGCCAACTATTTCATGACCGCCTTCGACGAGGGCGGCCAGGGCGGGCGCGTGGTCGCGTTCATCAACAAGGCCAACGACCCCGCCATCGAGCGTGTTTTCACGCCCCGCTGCGCGCTGACCGTGGCCGAGTATCTCGCCTACGAGATGGACTACCAGGTGCTGGTGATTCTCACCGACATGACCAGCTACTGCGAGGCACTGCGCCAGGTGTCCAGTGCGCGCGAGGAAATCCCCGGCCGCCGCGGCTATCCCGGCTACATGTACACGGACCTCTCGACGATTTACGAGCGTGCCGGCCGCATCCGGGGCCGCAAGGGCTCGGTCACGCAGATGCCGATGCTGACCATGCCCGACGACGACATCACGCACCCGATCCCAGACCTTACGGGGTACATCACCGAGGGCCAGATCGTGCTGAGCCGCTCGCTGCACCGCCAGGGCGTGTTCCCGCCGGTGGACATTATCCCGTGCCTGTCGCGCCTGATGAACAACGGCATCGGTGAGGGCCGCACGCGCGGCGACCACCGGCAGGTGGCCAACCAGCTCTATTCGGCCTACGCGCAGGGGCTCGACATCCGCAAGCTGATGACGATCATTGGCGAGGACGCCCTGAGCGACATGGACAAGAAGTTTCTAAAGTTTGCGATCCAGTTCGAGCGCGAGTTGATCGGGCAGGGCTGGACGCGGCGGACCATAGACGAGTCGCTGGATGCGAGCTGGAAACTGCTCTCCCTCCTGCCGCGCGCCGAACTGACCCGCATCGACACCAAGTATGTCGACATGTATTACAAGGCCGAGGAAGAGACCGCCGCGGCCGCACCCGTTTCCTGAACCGCATGAACCATTTCCGAAAGTCCGGCAATGTGCGCTGAAAACATAACACCGACGCGGATGAACCTGCTGAGCAGGCGGAGCCAGGTCAAGCTGGCCTCCGACGGGCTCACCATCCTCCGCGGCAAGCGCGAGGCGCTGCTGAAGGACCTTATCCGGCGCGCCAAGCTCCTGCGCGACAAGCAGCGCGAGCTGCAGGTGCGCGGGCGCGAGGCCAACGCGTCCCTGGCCATGGCGCGGGCCGTGCGCGGGACCGCCGAGGTGGAATCCGTCACCGCGGCGGGCGAGCGCCCACTGACCCTTTCCGTGCAGATCGAGAAGCTGTGGGGTTTGCGCCTGGGTACGGTCACGCACGGTGGCGTGATACGCGCGCCGCAGGACCGGGGCATCAGCCGGGTGGACTACAGCACGCACGTGTTTGACGCGGCGGCCGCCGCCGAGGCGATGGTTGAGCAGATGCTCGAATGCTCGCCGCTTGAGCTGCAGGTGACGACGCTGGGCGAGGAGATCCGCAAGCTGGGACGGCGCATCAACGCGATCGAAGAGTACCTCATTCCGCGCCTGCGCGAGGAAATTGCTTTTATAAAGAGCGTGCTTGAGGAGCGTGAGCGCGAGGAGCGGTTCCGGCTCAAGCGCGTGAAGAAGAAGAAGTCCCGCGCGAAAGAGGAGGAGGTGGCCGATGTCGCTGAGTGACATAATTCACGAGAGTGTTGTCAAGATGAAGGTGCGGTCCCAGTCCAAGGCGCACGCCATTGAGGAACTGGTCGATCTGATCATCGAGGCTGGCGATTTGCCCATGTCCCTGCGCGCCCATGCGATAGAGACCATAGCCGAGCGTGAGAAGATCATCGGAACAGGCATGGAGAACGGCGTGGCGCTGCCCCACGGCTCCACTGACCGCGTTGACACCATCATCGGCGCGCTGGGCATTGCCCCGGCAGGCGTGAACTTCGACTCCATCGACGGCGAACCGGCGACCATCATCGTCCTGCTGCTGATCCCGCGCAAGAGTTTCCAGGAGCACATCCGCGCAATGGCCGCCATCGCGCGGGTAATGAACGAGGAAAGCAACCGCAAGGCCTTTCTTGCCGCCAAAACCCCCGCTGAAGTCATCCGGCTCATCGAGAAGATCGAGGGGCACAACGGCTGACCGCTCATGCCGGACAAGGCGGCCGACACCACGGCACGGATCAGAAGGTGCATAATAAGCAGCGCGGGACTTTCCAGTCCCGCGTTTTTTCTTGGGCAGCGGGGCAAAGCCCCGCGCGGCACGCGCACGATCCGCCCCTTCCAACGCGCGGTGAGTCGGGGCCTCTCATCAGAGCGCAATTCACGCCAAGAGACCTGCGCGCGCGTGATGGTGGCAAAACTGCCGACCGTCCAGATCGGCAGATTGCTGACCAGATCCGGCACCAGGTTGGTCATGCCAGAATGGGAGATCAGGCACCCGCAATATTCGTCTGTTTCTGGGATGTGATTTTGCCCCGGCCAACAGAGGGCGCCCATGATGTCCAATTGTGAGGAGTGTTTCCCTGTTAGGCAATGCGACTTGGAGCGTTCTCCATGCCCGCCGCAGACCGATTATTCCCCTTCGAGCCGAAGTCAATATGTCGGCAAAAAGTGCCTGTTAGTGCTATAATGTTGCCGCATTGGGCATTGAAAGGCGAAGAAGATTGGCGTATTTCGTGTTACTGGACGCTTGACGCCCCAAGACTGGGCTGGTCTTATGGATTGCGATCAAAACAAAACGGAAACGGGCACGCAAAAACGCAATACGCCACAAACAGATCCCCTGTGTCGGTCTGACGGCAACCCAGGTACTGTTTGCGGAGGTGTGCCTGTATCTCACGGCATGGTCGGGCAATCCGGAACCGGGCATTTTCTGCGCAACCCAATTGTAAACACGGCAGTCGTTATATGGATGTTTGCAATTGTTTTATTCTATATAATGCGTTTTTTGGTCTCTGTTTGGGATGCGGGAGCAAAGGGAATCTACGGTCTGTGAGGTAAGTCAGGTGCCCAAGCCCAAGAAGATCATTCTGCCGCTTGACGAAGAGCCCTTCTTCAAGACGATGAGCCGACCCGTGCTGGCCAAGATAGAGTCTTACGTGTATCATCGCAGCTATGAAGCCCGTCAGGTGGTCTATTTTCCCGATGATCCGTGCGACTATGTGTATTGGGTGCGCGAGGGCCGGATTCGCATCACACGGGTGTCCGGTGACGGCCGTGAACTGACTTTCCGCCACCTGGGTCAGGGAGACATGCTGGGGGATGAGTGCATGGCCGACCGGCCCAAGCGCAATGACTATGCCGAGGCACTCGAACCGTCCACGCTGTGCCTGATGAGAACGGATGATTTTCGGCGTGCGGCCCGGGAGGAGGCGGAACTGGCGTATGCCGTGGCCGTGCGTTTGAGCCAGCGTGTGCTGGAGCTGGAACAAATCCTTGCCGAGACGGTGTTTCATTCAGTAAGGCGCAGGGTTTCCTTTGCGCTTTTGAGGCTGTCCAAACGCGAGGGACAGCGTCGGGTGACCAGTCTAAACATAACCCACCAGGAGGTGGCGAACCTTGTTGGAGCGACCCGGGAGACGGTGACGGGTGTGCTGCACAGTCTTCGCGGGGAGGGTGTCATAGAACTGGCGAACCGACGCGTTCGTGTTCTTGACATGGCGGCGCTTCGTCAGACGGTGGAGGGCGGCTGACGAAAGAAAGTTGGTGACGTATTGCGGAACAGGTGCTGCACTGAATCCTGATCTGTTCTCATATTTTGTTGGACTGCACGGTGTCCGGTTTGCGGTTGGGACGGTTGAGGCTGTCCCAGGCCGCAGGGAGATAAATGCCATGGAGAACGTGCTGACCATATTGCTGGCGGGAGGGGCCGGGGAGCGCCTGTACCCGCTGACCAAGAACCGTGCCAAGCCGGCCGTGCCCTTCGGGGGGATCTACCGGATCATTGACTTTACCCTGTCCAACTGCATCAATTCCGGCCTGCGGCGCATTCTGGTGCTCACCCAGTACAAGTCCAACTCGCTTTCGCGGCACGTGCAGACGGCCTGGAGCATCATGCACACCGAACTGGGCGAGTTCATCGAGATCATCCCGCCGCAGATGCGCATCAACAGCCACTGGTATCTGGGCACGGCCGACGCCATCTATCAGAACCTGTACTCTGTGGACCAGGCCGCCCCGCGCGAGGTGCTCATCGTGTCGGGCGACCATATCTACAAGATGAACTACCAGAAAATGATCCAGCAGCACCGCGAAACCGAGGCGGATCTGACCATCGCGGCGATTGAGGTGCCGCTGCACGAGGCAAGCCGCTTTGGCGTGTTTGAGGTGGACCGATCCGGGCGTGTTTTGGGATTCGAGGAGAAGCCGGCCAATCCCAAGCCGCTGCCCACCCACCCGGGCCGCGCCCTGGCGTCGATGGGCATCTACGTTTTCCATGCCGATGTGCTGCGCGAGGCGGTGCGCAAAGATGCGGACCGGGCGCAGTCCAGCCATGACTTCGGCAAGGACATCATCCCGCGGCTGGTGCGCGACAAGACGGTCTACACCTACAAGTTTCAGGACGAGAACAAGAAGCGGGCGCAGTACTGGCGCGACGTGGGCACGCTGGAATGCTACTGGGAGGCCAACATGGACCTGGTGTCGGTGGACCCGCAGTTCAATCTTTACGACAAGTCCTGGCCCATGCGCACCCATGTCCCGCCGCTGCCCCCGGCGAAATTTGTGTTTGCCGAGATTGGCAACCGTTTCGGCGTCGCAGTGGACTCCATCGTCAGTCCCGGCTGCATCATCAGCGGCGGCACAGTGGACCGGTGTGTGCTGTCCCCCGAGGTGCGTGTGAACTCCTATGCCCATGTGCAGGAGTCGATTATCATGCATGGCGCGGTTGTTGGCCGCCACAGCCGGATACGCCGGGCCATTATCGAGAAGAACGTGTGCCTTCCCGAGGACACAGTAATCGGCTACGACCTCGAAGAGGACGCGAAACGCTTCCGCATCACCGACAATGGCGTGGTGGTCGTGGAATCGGCCGAACGCCTGCTGGAGCCGCTGTCGGCACCGGTGCCGGTGAAATAGCCGGACACGGGGCCGTCCGCTTCAGTTGACGCGCAGGCGGCATGGACGAGATGGACGGTATAGACGTGTCTGCAATAAGGTGAAGTCCATAGTGTCCATACCGACGCTGTTGTCCAATGGGCAGCAGCCCTGCACGGCTCTTCTTCAGGCGATTCTGCCCGCGCCGTCCGCCGGCCGTGACAGAATCACTTCACCAACAATCCCGGTGGCCTTGGTGTAGCCTTCCATGAGCGCCGCGCAGAACGCATCGGCCTTGTCCGCGTCCACGAGGTTGATGGTACATCCGCCGAAGCCCGCGCCGGTCATGCGCGCGCCATGGCAGCCGGGCAGCGACCGCGCCGTGTCCGCCATCGCGTTCAATTCGGGGCTGGTCACCTCGTAGTCGTCGCGCAGGCTGATGTCGGACTCTGTCATGAACGCCCCCAGCGTCACCTTGTCGCCGGCGCGCATCGCCTCGCAGGCCTTTTGCGTGCGCGCGTCCTCGGTGATGACGTGGCGGGCGCGGCGGAATGCGACATCGTTCATGCCCGCGCGGCAGGCTTCCAAATCCTCGATGGTGAAGTCGCGCAGATGGGTGCCCTCGCGGCCCGTGCCGGCGCGCAGCGCAGTGACAGCCTCGCCGCATTCGGCCACGCGTTCGTTGTACTTGGATGCGGTGAGCCCGCGCGCGCACTTGGTGTTGGCGATCACAAACAGGGCGTTATCGAAAGAGATCGGCACCAGGTCATAGGCAAAACTGCGGCAGTCGAGAAAGAGGCCGTGGTCGGCCTTGCCGCAGCGCGAGATGAACTGGTCCATGATGCCGCTCTTGAGGCCGAGGAAGTTGTTCTCCACACGCTGGCCGAGCCGGGCCGCCTCGGGTCCCTCGAACTTGAACCCGCCGAGTTCTTCGAAGAGGCACAGCGCGGCCATTTCCAGCGCCGCCGAACTGCTCAGGCCGCAACCAAGCGGCACGTCGCCCAGGATGACAATGTCCGCGCCCACCGGCGTCTTGCCCGCCTTGCACAGTTCGTCAACGACGCCCATGATGTAGTCGATCCAGGGCTCGGCCGCGTTGCGCGCACGCTCGTCGAGACGTACGGTCACGTCCCGGTCCAGGTTTTCCGCACGGGCGCAGAGCAGCCCGTCGTCGCGGCGTCGTCCGGCGATGGCTGTCTCCCGCTCTATGGCCATGGGCAGCACGAATCCGTGATTGTAGTCGGTGTGTTCGCCGATGATGTTCACCCGACCCGGCGCGCGCACCACCACCTCGGGCGTGGCGCCAAACCGCTTCTCAAACGCTTCCGTGACGGCTGCGACAGCTATGGACATGACAGGATCTCCTTCGGGGTTGGGTTAACGTACCGGCAACAGGATAATGAAAGCGCCGGGCAAAGGCAAAAGAGAAACATGGCAAAAAGAAACGCGGCACGGGCGTCTCGCCCGTGTTCGGTGCTCTCGTCACAAGCCAGGATCATGGGCAAGAGGCTCATGCCACAAAAGGACTACCGTTCCGCCATTCTCTGGAACGCGTCCAACGGCGCGGTCACGCTGGCGAGATAGACGGGGTTTTGGCGGTGGTTCTTGTCGGGATGGAAGCATTCCCAGGGAGAACCGAAACTCTCGCCCTTGCGGAAGTCGCCCTCGCGAAGTTCGTCAACATAGTCTTTGG
>CAIXUF010001111.1 GCA_903922535.1 Candidatus Hydrogenedentota bacterium | reverse complement strand
TGTCCCGTCCTGATATAGGTTTACACCCAGCCGGGAAAGGACAAGCTTATGGACGGGCGAAGTATCTTGTTGTACAGTGGGCGTCGTCCTGACCAATAGTTGACACTTGCAAAATGTAGAGCAGACATTCCTGTCTGCCGCTTCCACACGCTTGCGAGACGGCCCTTCCTCGGGGGCTGTGAGGGGGATAGTCCTATTGGGCTGGAACAGCGGCAGCGGCTGGGGCCGGTGCAGGCGCAACAGGGGCTGGGGGAGCCACCGGTGCCGGGGTTGGCGTGGAGGCGGGCGCTGCTGCCGGTGCCGCCTCTGGGGCCGGCGCGGGCGCGGTTGCAGGCGCGGCTTGGGGCGCGGCGCTGGTTTCGACATTCAGACCCGGATTCATGCTCCATTCGGCCATGGACCCGTCATAGAGCGACACGTTCTCGTTGCCAAGCAACCGGTATCCAAAATAGCCCGCGGCTGAACCAACACCAGAATTGGAGTAGGTGATGATTCTCTTGGGAGGCTTGTCGCCGCCGACCTTCAGCGCTTCGGCAAGGGCCTCCGGGGACTTGAAGGTGAGCGCATCACCTTCGAGCAGACGATCGGAAGGATGACTTTCGGCGCCCGGTATGTGTCCGGCGCGGGACACGTACGCCGCCTTTTCCGCGCCATCAAAAAACGCTTGAGATCGTGTGTCCACAAGGACGCCGCCGTGGAACCGGAGCAGTTCGAGCACCTGATCCGTCGTCGCGATGACCTCCGGGCGCACGCGCACCTTCACCTGTTCGACGGGAACCGCGGCGGGCGCGCCCTGGCCTGTTTCAACGGGTCGGCTTTCGGCGGCCCACTTCTTCAACCCGCCGTCAAGCACGTGCACACGGGGAAAAGAAAGGTATTCGAGGGTCCAAAACAGACGTGCCGGCTCCGCCACATCGAAGGTTCTTGTGTTCCCGCCGTAGGCAACAATGCTCTTGGCAGGAACAATGCCCCGTTCGGCGAGCTGCGGCAGCACTTGGTCGATGGGCTTCAAGCGGTTTACAACCCCGTCACGCTCCTCCGAAAGCAGCTTCTCGGGCATGTTGACCGCACCGGGGATATGCCCCTGCACGAAAAGTCCAGATTCGCGCACGTCCACAATCAGCGCATCCGGCACTTTGGCCAGTTGGTCTGTGCTGACCAGCAGACCGATGGGGCGTTCCGGTTCTGCGGGCGCCGCAGGCGCAGTCGGAGGAGTCGCTGCGGGAGCGGGAGCGGCGGCTGGTGTCGGTGCGGCAGGCGCGGGAACGGCCGGTTTCTCGGACGGTGGCGGTGCCGGAGTGGGTTCCGCCGCCGGAGCAGGCGCGGCAGGGATCGGAGTTGCAACCTCAGCAGGGGCAGCCGTTTGCGCCGAAGGCGTGGCGTCCTGTGCCATGGCAGAACCGCACAACATAAATCCAATCGTCACCAGCACCATGAATCTCATAAAATCAATGTCTCCCGACAGTTAATCGCTTATATAATGCCATATTCCCGGCATCGGTTGCACTAGATTCTTTTTTTGAGGCATTTGCGAAATGGCTAACCTTTTGTGCCTGTATGGATTTACGTGGAC
>CAIXUF010001110.1 GCA_903922535.1 Candidatus Hydrogenedentota bacterium | reverse complement strand
GGCCACGACCATGGCGGCGGATTTGACGGGTCCCGGCACGTCAACCGTCCTCTTGAAGACGGTGGTGCCCGGCGTGTCCGGCTGGCTGCTCCAAATCCATTCCGGGTCCAGCGGAACCTGGCCGTCGGGCAGAATCTGGTAATACAGGCGCAGCGGCCCTTTGGTCTCGCGCTCCACCCACAACTTCAAATAATTGTTGCCCGGGTGCAGCACGACTTTGGCATGAACCACCCGTGCGTCGACCCCTCCTTCCAATGGAATCTCCGGCGGCCAGCCGACGCCTGGTGCCGCCTTGGGCTGCCCCTCCTGCATGTCGGTGAACGCCCGTTTCCGGCAAGCGCCGCCGATGCGCAGGATGGCGGGCACGTCGGAGGTATACTGCGCGGGCAGAATGATGCTTGCCTGAATGAGATACACGTCGCGGCCCCGCACTTCGCCCAGGTCAATGAACTCTTCCGGAATCCGGCCCTTGCCCCCCAGGGCGCTGGAGAACACCTTGTCCTCGTTGATGCCCAGACGCAGTGAATACTCGGACCGTTCATGAAAGGTTGTGCTGTAATCCCAGGGAAATTGCCAATCAGTAAAGCTGTCGTCCGAAGACAGGGGCACCGGCCCGGTGCACAGGACGCGCGGCCCGAAAGAGGCAAACGCGGTTCCCCACGTGCTGTCATCGAAGTCCGGCTGGGTCCACGCCGTCTTGTCGTCCGTTGGCTGCTCCGCCTCACACTTGAACTTGCGCACCTCAACCGGAAGGACTCCGGGCGCGGGCGGCCAGGCAAAACTTCCGTCGGTGTTGTCGCAGGTCGGCTCCAGCATGCACGCGAAGGGGCCGGGCAATTCGGTGCGAAGCACCGGCTGAGCCGGAACGCTCCCCTCATAAACGCCGTCCGAATAGGCCACGCGCGCACGGTGATCGGCGGGGTCCCGGGCGTCCGCGCCGACGCGCGGGATTCCCTCGATCTTCACCATGCCGCCTTCGCGCTGGCATGCCGTCACATCCAGGTCCGACTCGATTCTGACAGGATCCTGTGGCGTTGCGGGCCGTAATGCGATCAGCGGGGCCGGTGTTTCGTTGAGTTCCGTCTCCACGTGCGTGCGGCCGTCCTTGCGGGCGTAATTGTAAAGCGACCGCACCCCGCCGGTCAGCGCGTCCCAGTATTCGGGGATGCCGTCGACGGCGAAGGTGTACGCGCCGCGCTCGCCGCGCGCCGCCGGGGTTTCCCACAGCTTGCGCTTGTTGATCTCAAAGCGCGCCTTGCCCTTGCCCGCCGTGCCGGTGTCGGACAGAACAAAGTACACGTCGCGGTCCCCGATGCGGCGGTGCAGGGCCGGGTTTTGTTCCTGCACGTCACGGGGCATTTTCGCAAGCACTTCGGCGGCCACCCGGCCGGGGTCGTCCAGCACAACGGACTTCTTGAACAGTGCGGCCGTTATGCCGTCAAAAGCGGTCTCGGACAGAACACGGTCGGCGGGCCACTCGGGCGGGTCACCCGCCACGATCACCAGCCCTCCAACATTGGCAAACGCCGCCAGCTTCTGCGCTGCCACCGAGCCCAGCACCCGCGCCGAGGGCAGCACGATCGCGTGCAGTGTCATGCCGCTGACCTTCAGCGCGCCGTCCGCCACTTCCGCGCGCGCCAGCGAATCCTCGTCCATCACGAGGTAATCCAACTGCTCCGCACGCAGCGATTCCTGGCATTTCCAGTACGTGTCGGAGCAGCGCTCCGCGGCGGGATTTTCCACAAACCCGGCATAGGCATGCACCGCGGATGTTGGGCGCAGCACGGCCAGCCCGGTGACATGGGTGCCCTGCGAGAGGATGTAGGACAACCGGGACACATAGTCCGCCAGCACGGGATAGGTGGCAAAATAGGGCTGCCGCCAGCCCGTGTCGGGCGGCGCCCATTCCCAGTAGGAGCCGTGGATTGAGTAATAGATGGCATGGGGATTGAACAGGGTGCTGCCGTTCACATAGAAGGGATGCAGCAGCGTGGCAATCTCCTCCAGCGTCTGCCCCCATCCGCTGGAATGGAAACCCTCCAGCCAGACCCGGGGCCGGTGGTACAGATCGGCAATGCCCTGGTGGGGCTTGGCATCGCCGTCCATGTCGTTGCCGGGCACCTGGTAGTGGCGCATGGTCTTGAAGTAGTCCACGTAGCGTCCGTCCCCGCCTTGGGGATCGGCGCTGCGGTGACACTGGTCGTAACCGCACAGCATGCCGTACTTTTCGTGCCAGTTGAAGAGCGGTTTGAAGAACGCCTCTTCCAGCATCGCCGCCGCAATGTCGTTGGCGGCGCAGCGGACCTGCACCGTGGTTGGACCCGACGGATCACCGAATCTGTCCACCACATCGTCATACAGCGCGGGCAGGCGGTCCATCAGGTCGTATCCGGCTCGGGCGCGGAATTCCTCCGGCAGCCGCCGCGAATAGCGCGGCAACTCGGGGAACTCGTCCTGGAAAGACCCGGCAATGGACTTGCCCAACTCGTCCTTGAATCGCTTTTCCATCTCGCCGTGCACCACGGAAAGCAGCACCTTGCAGGCGTCCGGATTGGCATAGTCAAAACCGCCTGGCATGGTGTGAAAAAGCGACACGCGCCATCTTCCGGCCGGAATCGCAAGTTTCAGCCTCCCATCCTGGATTTTGTCGGATACATTGCGGCAGTTCTTGACGGCAACGCCCAGCGGCGCGGGCACTTTGGATTCCATGCCCTCCACCATGGTCCAGGGGGGCGTGGACATGGGTCCAATTTCATCGGCCTGGCCCCAGTCCGAATCGTCGTAGTCAATCCAGATCCAAGTCCAGAAGGGATTCTGTTGCGCGCTCATTTTGAACTGCGCATCACTCACGATGCGGGCAGGGGCGTTGGGGCTGTCAAAAGCGATTTCCGCCAGCAGCGCGCCTTCGCCTCCCAGGTTCTCGCCGGCCACGGCCAGCACATTCTTGCCCTTCTTCAGAAACGGCGTCAGGTCGTAGCGTTCCGCCTTGCTCCATCCCTCCTGGCCGTAAATGCTCTCGCGGCCGAGCTCCTGCCCGTTGATATGGGCGATATAGCCGTTGTCGCAGGTGATGTTCAGGTGCGCCTCCCGCGGAATGTCGGCCAAGTCAAAACTGCGCCGGAAATAGCGGGTCAGCTTCTCGTCGGGCGCGTGGTAGTCCCATATCCACTTGGGCACTTCGCCTGTGTCGCCGGCCAGTTCCGAGATGAAGGCGGCGAGGGCTGTGCCGCCCGTCGGCACGGCCATTTCCACATCGGCCGGACCGGCCACATCATTGAACTCCCGTTCAAGGGACATTGCACGAAACTCGGGGTGATCGCGCACCACGCGGGCCTGCAAGTTCGCCCCGGAAAAGCCGAGTTGGTCGTAGAACCAAATCCGCACACCGGCCTTCTTGCCCTCCTCCACGGCAACGCGGAACAGGTCCCACCAGGCTTCCGTGAGAAAGGGCGGCTCATCGGCGGCGCTTCCATAGAGCGGGCCGGAGGGGGCAAGATTCAGGATCATGGCGTTGTGAATGCCGCCCCTCGCAATCCTGCCCAGCTGATCGCGCACCCCCTCCGGCGTGACCGGGTCCGCGCTCCACCACCAGATGGGCACCGGCGAGTACTCCGGCAGCGGTTTGGCAAAACCTTCCCGCAGCGTGTCCACGCCGAAGACGGAAGCCGCCGGCAGTATAAACAGGAAAGCGCAGAACAAGCGTTTCATCGCCATCCTCCTTGAGCAGGGAACCTCTTCAGTCATCTTGCCCGCTTAAAGCCGGGGGCGGAGCGTACGGCAGGCCAGCGCTCGGCGTACAACGGGCATCGCGCATAATGCGGCCATGGTAACACCCGCCGCAAACGGCTGTCCATTGCGCGGCGGAGCCGAAGTTGCATTGCCGGGATTATTTTCACGATACTCTCCATGTCGAACAGGCACTTCAAGCAAAGCGTTTCCCTCTTTGAAGTGGACGCTTCGCTGGAGTATTACGGGTGTGGGCAAGAGCGCGGGCACTGCATTCAAGACGGGTTCTCTTCGGCAATCGCCCCGGGATTGACGTCTGCGCGGGTACGCAGGAATGTGGTGGCTGGGGTAGTGTGCCCAAAGGCAGTATTATGGGCATGAGCAGTTCCGGGGGACAGTCCGGGGGCGTGTGGCGCCGAACGGCGGTGGAAGTCGTTCTCGTGGCAGTGTTGTTTGCGGGCGGCGCGACTCTGGGCAGGGCATGGCTCGATGCGCTCCGTTCCGACAACGGGTTAACTGTCATCAACGCTCCCGACGAACTGTTCGGCCGTTCCGTGATGATGGCCGCGGGGCGCGGTTCCTTTTGCCCCAATTCCCTTGCCGTGCCCGTCTTGAGGGACTTTGTCCAGAGGAGGGTCAACACGCTTGACGCAGCCTCACTGCCGGCAGACATCCCGACCACACATGACTACGTCGTGGAATACCATGTCTATCTGGTCTGGCTCGTCGCGCTCCTTTGGCGTTTGTTTGGCATCTCCTGGCTTGTTTTGGAATGGTTTCTCGCCCTTGTTCTGGGTCTGTGCGCCGTGTTCACCTACGGGCTCTTTCGGTTGGGCATGAACCGAGTTCTGAGCCTTGCAGGCACATCACTGTACATTAGTTCCCCGGCGGTTCTCGGCCAGTTGAACAGTCTGCGTGATTTCTCCAAGGCACCCTTCCTGCTGGCCGGCATGCTGGCGATCGGTTGGCTGATGACACGCAGAAAACATCAACGATCGCTCCCCGCGGCCGTTGTGGTCATGGGGCTCATTGCCGGAATCGGAATGGGATTCCGTCAGGACAAGATTATCCTGATGCCCGCCACGCTGGCGGCCATTCTCTTCTTTTCTCCCGGAGTCCTTTACGGCACCCTGCGAAGACGCATGGCCATGGCGTTTTTGTATCTGGCGGTCTTTCTCATGGCGGCGTGGCCCATGCTCACGCGCATGGAGGGCGGCGCCCAGCCCTTTCAGCCGCTGGCGCAGGGTTATTCGGCAAAGCACCTGTTCCGGTGCACCCTGAAACCCGGCGTCTGCGAACCGTTGGCCTGTTCACAGGACGGTTTTGTGTACGACACGGTCCTGGGCTATGCGCGGCGCGCCACCGGAAATGACCGGCTCAGTTTCGGGTTTGACAGTCCCGCGGCCGCCCGCTTCACCCGGGACTGGGTCGTGGCGACGGCGCTTCAATTCCCTGCGGATACGCTGGCGCGGGTGTACGGCTCGACGACAAACGTGCTCTCCGGTGCCGAGAGCTACATGGCGTCCCTGCGCGAATATCAGGCCCCGATGATGGAATGGATAGCGGAGATCCACCGGCGCGCCGCCGTTTTCCGACGCGCAACGGGGCTGTTCTTTGCTGTCGCCGCACTGCTGGCGGTTGCCGCGATAAACATGCGCCTTGGCCTGGGCCTTTTCTTCTTTTGCCTGTACTTCAGCGGCTACGTCAGCCTGGACAACGAGTGGCGGCACACCTTTCATCTCTCCTACCTGTCTTTCTGGACGATAGGAACCGTCCTTCAGTGCGCATGGATGGCGGCGGTGCGCACGCGCGCGCGGACATCCAGGTGGGGGGCATGGACCTGCCGCGCCGCTATTACCGCCGTCGTGGTCACGCTTGGCCTGGGCCTTCCATGGCAGGCGACCAGGGTGTGGCAGCGCCACACTGTGGGCCTTGCATTGCAATGCTATGCCGCCGCGCCCAAGACGCAGGTGGCCACCACAAGCAGGGCCTTGCGGGACTGGACATTGTTCACGCCGGAAAAAGACGGCGCGGGGGGCGCCTTGCAGACGGCCGACTCTGCCGTCGTTTCACTCCAAAACGGGCCGTCTTCCGATGGAAGCATCTCCGGAGTCTGTTCGGAAAGCCGGTGCACTCTTTACGCGGCACATTTTTCCGCCAAGAAGAACGGCCGGACATTCATGACGAAGTATCACGACGAGACAATGCCGAACGACTTCACACAATTGCTGGGCACTGTGGAAGGCCCTGATTCCAGTGGTGATGTCTGGTTCTTCTTTCCGGCATATACAGGCCCTTTGGAGAAATTCGAAGGCATCGCGGTTCCTGAAGAGTGTGCCGGCGATCTCCTGGGGTTGTACCGCGTCAACGAAAAGGGCCTGCCCGCGCTGCTGCCCTGCGCGACGCTTCAGGACAAGAGAGCCGATGAGCGGCTTTGCGCGGACGTTGAAATCCCCTATGATCCCGTGGACATGCAGACCCCCGAAACGGATGCCGGCCATTGGTTGGAATCCGCACAGTTGGAGGAGAGACTTGGAGACCTTAACGATGCCGTGATCTATTTGCGCGCCTTTGACGCATTCGAGCCGTCCCGGCAGACGCTTGAGAAGAAAATAGAACTGTATCACCGGCTGGGAAACGCCGCGCAATCACTGGACGCGTTGAAATCCCTGGTGATCAGCCAGGGAGACTGCCGCGCCTGCGATGATCTGGACCGGCACCTCGTGGAACACATGACTCCGGAGCAGCGTCAACACGTCTGGGAGTCCGTTGCCGCAATGGCCGGGGATTCGGGGCAGGCATGGCTGCACTACGGACGCGCACTGTCGGCCACCTGTCCCGGCAAGGCGGTGGAACCGCTCCGCAAAGCGGCAACCCGTCTGCCCGGTGATCGCATCGCCATCATGGCGTTGCACGAAACGCTGTTCCACGTCGGCCAGCAGGCTGAAAAGGAAGGCAATATCGTCGCCGCCGTAGACGCCCTTCAGGAAGCCATCCGGGTTGAGCCTGACGACCCCATGTCGTGCTGGGAGTTCAGCAGCCTCCTGTCCAGGGGCGAACCCGACGCCGCGAGGACGGCATGGGACAAACTAAAACGGGAGACGCCTGAAAACGCCTTGATAGCAGTTCTTTGCGGTGCCGCCCATGTTGCCGACCACGATCATTCCGGAGCGCGCGAGGCGCTGCGAAGCGCCCTCCAGTTCGGAGCCGGAGACTGGAACGTGTGCGCCGCTGCCGGAAACGCCTATGCCGACATGGGAGAATGGTCTGACGCAGTTGCGGCGTTCGAACAGGCGCGGGCGCTCAATCCCAGACTGGAGCCCCAGCGTCTCCTCATTGCGACCGGCTGCCGGAATGAGCAGGCGGGCGACGTTCCCGGCGCAATCCTCGCCTACACACAGGCCATATTAAAAGATCCGGCAAACAGTGAACCCTACTGGAGGCTTGAAGCGGCCTATCCGAGGGGGCATCAGGACAATATGCTCGGCTTGTGGCGCGAAATTCAGGCGAACGTGCCTGAAAATGCGGTTGCCGATGTGCTTTGCGGCGAGAGTCTCGCCGCGGCCGGCATCCCCGGTGCGGCCCGGGCAATGCTGGACGCAGCTTTGCGACTCGGCATGGACGACTACAACGTGCTGGTCCACGCGGGCGATGCCTATTCATTCATGGCAGACTGGACTCAGGCGGAAACCTGTTATGTTCGCGCGCTGGCAAAAAACCCGGGGCTTGAATATGTGCATCCGCGCCTTGATGACGCACGCAAACGCGCCGCCAATGCGGGTGCCACAACAGCCTCTGGTTCCGTTTCTCCCGCCTGATTCGCCCCGTTTCTCCCGGCTTGAAGTCCGAAGTGCATTGCGGACATAGTAGAGCCGTTGCCCGCCGGAATGGAGACTACGCCAGGCAGGACAGCCCTCGTCAAACCGCATTATGCCGGGTAACAACGCCGGTGGTTTGTGACGCCCCGGAGATTGCCCATGTGTCAGGTTTGTTCCCAGGAACGCTCAAGTGCCGCATTACGCGCGAGGATGGTGGAAACCGTCCTCGTGCTGGCGTTTTTTCTGGGGGCCACCGCGCTGGGCATGGCCTCACTCAATGCCCGGCACAGTAAAGACGGATTGACTTCCATCTGGTGTCCCGACGAGTTCTTCGGCCAGTCCCTGATGATTGCCGCGGGCCGCGGCCCGTTATGTCCCAACATCGACACCGTGCCGGGCATGAGGGACTTTGTCACACGCCAGACGAACACCTTCGACGCGGGCGCTCTTCCAGCCGACATTCCGCTCTCCCGTGAGACTTCGGCGGAATATCACCTCTGCCTGATCTGGGTGGTGGCCGCGGTTTGGCGGGTGTTTGGCATCTCGTGGCTTGCAGTGGAGCCTTTCCTTGCCCTTGGGCTGGGCCTGTGCGCCGCCTTTGTCTACGGATTGTTTCGTCTGGGTATGAATAGGGGGATCAGTATTGCCGGCACCATCCTGTTTGTCAGTTCCCCGGCGGTCCTCGGTCAACTGAACAGCCTGCGCGACTTTTCCAAGGCACCCTTTCTTCTGGCCGGCATTTTTGCGCTTGGATGGCTGATGACACGCCGGACGCCGCCGCGTTTTCTTCCGGCAGCGGCCGCTTTGATGGGGCTCGCCGCCGGCCTGGGGATGGGATTTCGGCAGGATTCCGTCATCCTCGTGCCGGCCAGTCTGATGGTTATCCTTGTGCTCTCTCCGGGGGAGACGTACGGGACCCGCCGGCGGCGCATCATGGCAGCACTGGTCTATATTATGGCATTCGCGGCCACCGCATGGCCCATGTTCATGCGCATGGAGGGTGGTGCCCAGCCCTATCATCCGCTTGCCCAGGGCTATTCCACAAGCCACCTGTGCCGGTGCTCCCTGAACCCGGGCGTATGCGAACCCCTGGCTTGTTCAGTGGATGGGTTCATATACGACACCGTCACCGGATATGCCCGCCGAGCCGCGCGAAACGATCAGATCAACCCTGCGTACAACAGCCCGGAAGCCGTCCGCTTCACCCGGGATTGGGTCGTCGCAACGGCGCTTCAGTTTCCCGCAGACACGCTGGCGCGGGTGTACGGTTCAACACTGAACGTGGTTGCGGGGGCGGACAATTACCCCATCTCCCTATGCGCGGATCATGGACCAATGGCATGGATTGCGGAGGCACACCTGCGCGCGGCCTTATTCCTTCGTGCCGCCGGGCCGGTTTTTGCCGTGCTGGCGCTGCTTGCGGCCGCCGCCGTAAGTTTCCGCGCAAGCATCGCGCTGCTGTTTTTTGGTTTGTACTTCTGCGGCTATGTAAGTCTCGACAACGAATGGCGGCACACTTTTCATCTCACTTTCGTTGCCTTTTGGGTGGCCGGGTTTGTGGCACAGTGTGTGCTGGTCTCCGTGGCGCGCACGTTCGCCGGGACATCCGAGTGGAACGCCTGGGCGCGCCGCGCGGTCCTGTTCGCGGTGTTTGCCACGCTGTTCTTGACGGTTCCCTGGCAGTTCGCCCGGATTTTGCAGCGCCATGCCGTGGACGCAGTTCTGCGGGATTACGCTGCCGCGCCCCGGACACAGGTGCAGACCGCAGCCAAACCCATGCGCGAATGGACACTGTTCCAACTGGAAGGTGGGGATTTGGGGGATGCATCGCGGACTTCAGTTCCAGGCGCCGCCCACCCGCAAAACGGACCATCCGTCCCGGACGGAACTGTCGGCGCCCTTTGGGAAAGCCACTGCACCCTGTATGCGGCGCATTTCGCCGACGGACGGGACGGACGGGTCGTGATGACCAAATATTGCAGCAAGGGCACGGCGCCCGACTACACCCAACTACTGCGCGTTGCAGGGGATTCCGCTTCCAGCGGGGACGCGTGGTTCTTCTTCCCGACCTACGACGGTCCTGAAGTACGCTTTGAGGGGATTGCCCTCCCCGGGGAGGACGCGGACCATTTCCTCGGACTTTACCGGATTGGGGAGAAGGGACTGCCCGCGTTGCTACCCTGCGCGACCCTTCAGGGCCCGAGATCCAGGGACCGACTTTGCGCGGGCATCAAAGTGCCTTACGATTCAATGGACCTGCAAACGCCTGAAACGCCGCCGCAAACGTGGCAGGCAGCGAGTTACTTTGCGGAGAAGACGGGGCATCTCGACAACGCGCTTACCTATCTGCGCGCGTGCGATGGGTTGTTCCCCTCCCGCCAAAACCTCGAACGGGAAGCTGACCTGTACTACCGCTCGGGAAACAGGTTGAAGGCTTTGGACGTGCTCAAATTCCTGGTGACAAGTCAGGGGGATTATGTCGCCTGTGAAAAACTGGACAGGTTTCTTGCCGACAGCATGACCCTGGAACAGCGGCAGCAGATCTGGGAATCCATCATCCCGACGGCGGAAACTTCGGGGCAGATCTGGCTGCACTATGGACTTGCGACGGCAACCAACCAACCGGACAAGGCTGTGAACGCGCTGCGCGCCGCAGTCATGCGCATGCCCGGCAATCAGGAAGCGGTCGCCGCATTGCAGCAGGCGCTCATCCATAAGGGCTGCAGGAATGAACAGGACGGCGATATCCCCGGCGCGATCGACGCCTATCAGAAGGCCATCCAGGTGAATCCAGCCAACAGTGAGCCCTACTGGCGGCTTGACACCGCCTGTCCGAAGACAAATCCAGAGGTTGCGGTCGGCCTGTGGCGGGAGATTCGGGAAAGCGTTGCTGAAAATGCGGCTGTTGACGCGCTTTACGGTGAAAGCCTCGCCTCGGCCAATTCCGCCGACGCGGCCCGGCCCATGCTGGAAAGCGCCCTGCGTCTTGGCGGGAACGACAGCCACGTGCTGGTCCACGCGGGCGACGCCTATTTCTCCATGGCGGACTGGGCTCAGGCGGTGGCCTGTTATGATCGCGCGCTGGCGGCAAACCCGGGGCTTGAGTTCTTGCATCCGCGGCTTGAGGAGGCGCGTAAACGGCACGCCGCCGCGGAGACTTCCGAATCGCCCGCACCCGTTTCTTCCGGATGACTTGTCCCGCTTTATCCGCCTTGAATCCGATGCGTGAAACGGACGCGGCAACGGCAGGGTGCTGTCGGCATGCCGCTTTCGTGTCTGCTGGAGAGCCGTTTCCACCGGTCGCCCAACAACCACGGCGCCGCATCCGTGCGGCGGCGCAAGATTCAGAATCATGGCGCTCTGGATGCCGTTCCCGGCGGTCCTGCCCGTTTGGTCACGCACCCCTCTGGCGTGACCTGGTCAGCGCTGCACCACCAGATGGGCACAGGCGAGCATTCCGGCAACGGTTTGGCATAGCCGTCCCTGGAATCATCCGCCTTCTGCGGCGATCCACAGACTTGAAGCGCAAAGTGTTTTACGGACATACTGGGGGAAGGTTTCGGGCGGAAGGAGTCGTCATGGAGACAGCTTTCCGTCAAACGCCAACACGACGGGAGCCAACGGCGGCGCTTTGCCGCATTCGGGAGATTGCGGATGGGTCCGGCATGTTCCCGGGAACGGCCAGGCGGTGCGTTGCACGCGAAGGCGGTGGAGGTCGTCGTCGTGCTGGCGCTTTTCCTGGGCAGCACCGCGCTGGGCATGGCTGTTCTCAAGGGGCAACGGAGCCCGGACGGGCTTTCCTCCATCCGCGGTCCGATCACCTTCTTCTCCCGGCCGCTAATGATTGCTGCAGGACGCGGATCTTTTCACCCCAGTATCGATACGGTGCCCGGTTTGCTTCCTTTCTTGGAACACAGCACAGCCACCTTTGATCCGGTTTCTCTCCCGAAGGACATTCCCGTTTGCCACGATTCCGCCGCAGAGTACCATCTTTATTTGGGATGGACCGTAGCGGCCATTTGGCGTGTCTTCGGCATCTCATGGCTGGTACTGGAGCCCTTTCTGGCGCTTGCACTGGGCCTGTGCACGGTCTTCGTCTACGGCCTGTTCCGCCTTGGCATGAACCGCTGGTTGAGCCTGGCCGGCACCGTGTTGTTTGCCACCTCACCCGCCGTGCTGGGCCAGGTCCACGAAGTGCGTGATTTCTTGAAGGCCCCATTTCTCCTCGGGGGGCTGTTCGCCATCGGCTGGATTATCACTCGCAGGGCACCGGTTCGCTTCCTGTGGCTGATCGCCGCCTTGATGGGCCTGATTGCCGGAACGGGAATGGGCTTTCGCCAGGACGCAATCATTCTCGTGCCCGTCAGTTTGGCGGGCATTCTGGTCCTTTCACCCGGCGCGGTTTACCGAACGACCCGTCGCCGCGCCGGGGCGGCGCTTGTTTATCTGCTGGCCTTTCTCGCGGCCGCCGCGCCCATGTTCACCCGCATGGAAGGCAATGCCCAGCCCTACCATCCCCTTGCGCAGGGCTACTCCATGAAACACATGGACCGATGTTCGCTCGTGCCGGGTGTTTGCGAACCGCTGGCCTGTTCCAATGATGCGTTTGTGTTCGCCACCGTCTTCTTCTACGCCCGCCGCGCAACCGGGGACAATCACAATTACTTCGGGTACGGCGACCCGGAGGACATGCAGTTTACACGGGATTGGGTGATCCGGACGGGGCTGCAGTTTCCCGCCGATACCATCGCGCGCGGGTACGGGGCAGTCCTGGACGTGCTAAGCGACGCCGATGCATGCATGCCAACTGCGCTCAATGACAAAGGGTGGCAGGCCTTGCTGGCGGAAACACACCGCCGTCTTGCCGTCTTTTTCCGTTTGGCCGGAGTACCCATTGCTCTTCTTGCGCTGCTGGCCGCCGCGGCTGCGTCCCCCCGCATCGCCGTTGTGCTGGTCGCGCTAATGCTCTATTTCTGCGGGTATGTCAGCCTGGACAATGAATCACGGCACACATTTCATCTTGCCTTTGTCTGCTTCTGGGCGTCGGGGTTCCTCGTGCAGCAGATGATTTTCGCGCTCGGACACAATCTCTGTGGCACCGCCCAATGGGGTTCGTGGCTGCGTCGCGCCGGGATATCTTTCATCTTGGCCGCACTGGTCCTGTGGACACCGTGGCAGGCGGCACGCTTCTGGCAGCAGCACAACGTCAACGATGTGATGCGCCAGTACGCCTCGGCGCCGCGCACGGAAGTGCCCGCCAAAGCGGAGCCCATGCGGGACTTGACCTTGTTTCGGCTGGAGGCCAACACGTCGAACGCGGCCATATTGACAAGACTGGGCAGAATCCCCCTCGTGGCGGACCTTCTGCGGGGCGTTCCACACAGCCGCTGGGAAACCAGTTGCAGCCTTTATGCCGTGCATTTGCGCGTCCGGCAGTCTGGGCATCGTTTTTTGGCCAAATACTGGGGGAACGCGGGAACGGGCGACAGTTACACCCAGGTGATGCGCACCGCGGGAACGGACAAGGACGACGGCGAAACATGGTTCTTTTTTCCCGTCTACGAATTTGCCGACAACGCCGTCTTTGAGGGGGTCGCCTTTCTCCGGGAAGACGCCGGCGATTTCCTTGGACTCTACCGCGTCGCGGATGGGGCGCTGCCGATGCTGCTGCCCTGCGTGACGCTGAACGAGCCGGGTGGCCGACGACACCTTACTGCGTCCATGAACGTCCCTTACGACCCAATGCGGTTCTTCACTCCTGAAAACGGTTTGCCGGACATAGCGGAGGCCAGCCAAGAGGCCGGGAGGCTGGGTCGCCTGGATACAGCCCTTTTCTGCCTCCGTGTGGCAAACGCACTCAATCCATCCATTGATGTGGAGAGCAAAATCCTCGGCCTTTGTGAAAACGCCAGCCAAACACAAGAAGCGCTGCGGATACTCAAATCAAAGATCGAATCCACCGGGGGGGATGCCGACAGTTGCGCGAGAATGGCGGCGTTTCTCAAAAGCAGGGCTTCCGAGCTTTCGGCCCCTTCCGTGTGGGAGGAAATCGTCCGGGACGTGCCGTCCCAGTATGTGTGGCAGGCCTACGAGGGGGCAGTCAAAGAAGACGATGTTGAAAAACACATGTATATTCTGCGCCAGTTGTTTCGGGTCGCACCAAACGCCTCGGCCTGTTCCGCCAAGCTTCAGTGCCTTCTTGATGGCAAGGCTGGGCAGTTGGAGTCCTCCGGTGATCTGCCGGGCGCGGTGCTTGCCTGTCGGGAGGCAATCCCCCTTAATCCGATGAACAACAAGCCTGTTCTGCACTTGGAGACAGTCCTGTCCAAGAGAAGCCTGGCGGAACGACGGGAGATTTGGGAAGAAGTCTGGAAAGACAATCCCAACAATCCGCTTGTGGCGGCCCTGTGCGGGGTCGCCTGCGCCGCTGACAAGGACCTTGCCGGCGCGCGTGAGGCTTTTGACGCGGCCCTCCGCTTCGGGGGCGAAGACCCGAATATTTGTGGCATGGCGGGGGATGCGTACGCAAGCCTGAGTGCCTGGTCTGAAGCCGTCACCGCCTACGGGCGGTCACAGGCATTCAACCCCGAACTGTACCGGCAGCAACTCCTCCTTGCAACTGCCCACCGCAACGAGCAGGAAGGAGACACAGTCGGTGTCATCGAGGCGTACAAGAAAGTCATCCCGGCCAATCCGGCGAACGGCGAGCCATGCTGGCGACTCAATGCCGTTCTATCCAAAGAGAACCCCGCTGCCGTCAGGACAGTGTGGGACGCGCTGAGAAGAGAGGCTCCCGACAATGCTTTCGTCGCCGTCCTGTGCGGGGCCGCCCGTGCCGCAGACGGCGATTCCGCAGGCGCATGCGAGGCGTTGGCGGCCGCCCTCCGCCTCGGGGGAGAAGACTGGAACATTTGTGCCACAGCGGGCGATGCCTATACCCGCATCGGGGCTTGGTCCGACGCAGTCGCCGCCTATGAGCGCGTCTTGACCTTCAATCCCGATTTGAGGCGCCAACATCTACTCATTGCCACGGGCTGCAGGAATGAACAGGACGGTGATATCCCCGGCGCGATCGACGCCTATCAGAAGGCCATCCAGGTGAATCCAGCCAACAGTGAGCCCTACTGGCGGCTTGACACCGCCTGTCCGAAGACAGATCCAGAGGTTGCGGTCGGCCTGTGGCGGGAGATTCGGGAAAGTGTCCCCGAAAACGCGGCCGTTGACGCGCTTTACGGTGAAAGCCTCGCCGCGGCCAATTCCGCCGACCAGGCCCGGACCATGCTGGAAGCCGCCCTGCGCCTGGGCGGGAACGACAGCCATGTGCTGGTCCACGTGGGCAACGCCTATTTCTCCATGGCGGACTGGCCTCAGGCGGCGGCCTGCTATGATCGCGCGTTGGCGGCAAACCCGGGGCTTGAGTTCTTGCATCCGCGCCTTGAAGAGGCGCGCAGACAGGGGAGGAATTGAACGGGGAGGAACCGGACAAGACTCGGAGGCTTCCCTGCCTTAATCCTGTCCTTCCTGTGCATCCATGTTGATTATGTTCTGGTCCTTCTCTTCTTCGTGACCTTCGCGCCTTCGTGGTTCAGAGAAATGCCTTGGGCGCTGTCGGAAGGGGCAGGCATTTCGAAGCGCCCACGAAACCGGAAGAGGCCGTTCCCAGTCAAAACGGCGAAAACGCCATGATAACTTCCTTTTGAGAGGGTGCGCACGATGAGAGCCAGCATTTCCGGAGAGCCTGACGCCATGAAGCCCAATTATGAACGCATTTTGATGTTGCTGCTGCTGTTCGCGGCACTTCTTCTGGGCCTGCTGCCGGCCTTTGCCGAGACCATCCCCGACCCGAACCGGTCGGTGACCATCATCACGGACCCGAAGGTGACGCTGGTGGACCAGGAGGGCGAGGGAAAGCTGTACCAGGTGGGCGAATGGCCCGTGCTCGTGATGAAGGGCACGCCCAAAGAGATGGGCTACCAGCACGGACGCCTCATGGCCAAGAGCATCGCCCACATGATCAAAGAGGGCTACATGACCAAGGCGCTGTACGGCCGCGGTTACACGCACGACTACGTCATGGCCCAGTCCGTCCGCATGGAGAAGCATTTCCCCGCTGAAATCACCTGGGAACTCCAGGGCATGGTCGAGGGACTGAACAAGGCCGGGGTCACTGACCTGAGCTACGAGGACGTGCGGCTCGGCATCACCCAGGCCGAAATCCTGCATTTCCCGCCCGACTCGCCGCCGTCGTGCTCGAACTTTGCCGTCTGGGGCAAGTGGACCACCGACGGACGCCTGCTGCACGGGCGCAATCTGGACTGGAGCATCAAGGGCGGCGCGCAGCAGGATGCGGCCATTCTCGTCTGGCGGCCCAAGGGCGGCACGCCCTTCATGATGGTCGGCTGGGCCGGCGGCGTGGGCAGCGTCAGCGGCATGAACGCCAAGGGCATGACCCTCGGCGAAATGACCCTCCCCTCGCCCGACGCCACCTTTGACGGACTGCCCCTCTTCCTCCAGATGCGGCTCATGCTCCAAAAGACGGGCACCCTCGACGAGGCGGTGAAGTTTTTCCAGGACTGCAAGCGCACCACCGGCTGGAACTTCATCATCGGCGACGGCAAGAGCCCGGAAGGACGCGCGCTGGAAACGGACTGGAAATACTGCGGCGTGTTCACGGCGATGGACCCGAAGGAAACCGAACTGACCGGCCACTGGGGCATGGCGGACTGCGTGCGCCGCACCAACCACCCGGTCGACATCGACCAGTTGTTCCGCCTCGCCCACGCCTTCGGCGACAAGTTCAAACTCACCGTCGACAGCAAGGACCAGATTCCCCTGCTCATCCCCCTGCTGCAAACCCAGGACTCCTGGCAGCGCTACGAGTGGATGAGCAAGAGCATTGACGGTCTGCCCGGCAAAATTGACATCGAGCAGGCCGTGCGCATCCTCGCCACCGGCCCGGTCTACGACGACGCCACCCTGCATTCCTGGGTCATGGACCCGAAGAACCAGGCCATCTACGTGGCCAACGCAGGCGACAATCCCCCCGTCACCGCCACCGACCGCCCCTTCACCAAGATCGACCTGAGTCCCTGGTTCAATTAGGCTTGGTCGGCCTTTCCCGCGGGAAAGGGCCTCTGCAACGCCCCTTGGTAGACCTGCAATGACCTTTTGTAGACCCGCAATACCGGGTTGCGTTTCCACTTGTCTTGCCCAAAACCCCGCCTTGGGGGTATTCTGCTTGCGTCCAGCCCGACGGGGGCAGTTTTTTCTTCGGGCGCAACCGGCCGCAGGACCATGAGGACAGGGTCATGAGCGAGAACATGAAGAGCGGTATGGTGTTGGTGGGTGCGCTGCTGTTGGGCGGACTGCTGGTGGCGGGACTGTTGCAGCAGGTCGGACCCGGGGGCGGCGAAGAACGCAGTCCGCAAGTCCAACCCCCCGCGCCGCCCGAACCCCAAGCCCCGCCGCCGCCACCGGTGGAAGCGCCCATTGCCGGCGTTGCGCCCGCGCCGTCCCCCGCCGATACGCCCCCCCCGGCCGTGCCTGAACCCCCGGCCGCGGCGGCTGCGGTGTCGGCCCCGGCCCCTGTTCCGCCCATACAGGCGGTCGCCGAAGAGGTGATTTCGCTTGTTCCCAGGGCGATTGCCGAAGTGGAACGCGAAGAGGCGCCCACGGTGGACTTTTTCGGGAAACCGCTGGATGCCTTCGGCATCGAGGTGAACAAACGCGTCGGCATTGCGGGACAGGTCGTGATGGCGGGGCGGTCCGTGCCGGGCGCGACCGTGCTGCTGCGGCGGGTGTCGCACAAAATTGCCGACGGCGCGCCCGACTACACCGGCGTGGACGCCGATCCGTCGGGCGGACAGGAGTGGAGCGCCGTGACGGACGCAGAGGGCAAATATGCGTTCTACGGACTGGACGACGGGCACTACGGCCTCGTGGCATACACCGACAGCGCCTGCGGCGCGGAGGATATGACCATCCGGGAGGGCAGCATCCCCGGACGCCTTCCCGGAAAACCCGCCTATTTCGCCGCCCGGGCACACCTGTCCATCGAGTTGTGGCCGTCCGGCGCGTTGAACGGCCTCGTGCTGACGCCCGATGGACAGCCCGTTGCCGGCGCCACGCTCTATCCCTACGAAATCCAGTCACCGACGGGCTCGCTGAAGGTGGAGCCCATCCCGCAGGTCCTGTTGAGCGAGAAGACCGGCGAGGATGGGGCCTTTCATTTTCGACGGCTGCCCGCCGGACGCTGGCAGTTGGCGCTTCGGGCGGCGGGGTATCCGGACCAAAGAACAGACTGGCTCTCCACGGGCGATCTGCCGGCGGAGCTTCGGCTGAACGGGCAGACCAGCGCGGCGCAAACAAACGACCAAAAGCCGGAGAACAGCGCATTGGACCTTGCCGACTATAAGGACAAGTATTTGCTGCTGGACTTCTGGGCCGTGTGGTGCGAACCCTGCCGGGCGGAAATACCCAAGCTCAGAGCCGTCTACGAGGAATTCAAGAGCGATCCCCGTTTTGCCATGGTGAGCGCAAGCCTGGACGCCAATCCGGGGGACGCGAAGAAATACGTTGCCGAAAACGGCATGGGCTGGACGCAGGTTTTTCTCGGCGACTGGAACAAAACGCCCGTTCCCAAACAGTACGGCGTGGAGGGCATCCCGTGCGCGATCCTTTTCGCCCCCGAAGCGAAAGAAATCGGCAGAAACCTGCATGGACAGGAGATAGGGGATGCCATCCGCAAGATCTTGGGCAACCGCGGACAGCGGGGAACCGATGAGAAGCCCAAACCCGCAGAGACTGCCACCCCGACTGCCCCCGAAGCCCAACCCCCCGCGCCCACACCCGCCAGCAACACCGTGTCGCAGGGCGTGCTCAGGCTGAACCTGGATGTCGGCTTTGACTATTCGTCGGAAGGCTTTCCGATGGGGCTTTCCGCCGGACAGACGGATGCGCCGCTGTCGACCGAGCGGCCGTGCAAGACCCTCTCCAAGGAGCCGGCCTACCACAGCAAGGTGATCTGGTACGGATATCTGAGGCTGGGCAACGCGGAGGACAACCGCTTTGTCTTTGCCATCGACGAAAGCGACAAGTCACCGTGGTATGGCTACTTCGACCGAAACAACAACGCGGACCTGACCGACGACGGCCCGCCCGTAATCATTTCGGCAAACGTCGAGTTCGACGTGGCCGTGGTGCTGCCGTCCGGAAAGACCGTGCACCGCCCCTACAAGATTTGGCAGTGGCCCAACGGCAACACGGGCAAGCCGAGTCTTCGTTTCTACTCCGTCTGCCATCACCAGGCGAGAATCCCCATTTACGGAAAGAAGATCACCGCCGTCGCCTTTGAGCGCTTCGACCACGACGCGCTCTACCACGACGACGGCATCTGGCTCGATCTGAACGGCGACAACCACCTGGACGAAAAGACGGAATGCTTCAAGGATGGAAGCACGGTCACGGTGAACGGCAAAGCGGTCCGGATAGCATTGGACTATCCCTGATTCTTGAAACCATCGGACGCAGGCAATTCAGGCACGGCCGGCACTGCGCGGCAACGCCCTACCTGCCGAGAAGACAGTCGTTGAACTGGTTTGCGGCAAGGGCGGCGAACGGGTGGTTTTCGGCCTTGTAGCAGTCCGCCCGGTAGGCGAGAAACTCCGGCGTCCAGAGCACGTTCGGCTCGAAACTTTCCACAAACGGCAGCGCATACGCGAAGCCCGCGCACGACGCCATGGTGAACGCCGTCTTCCGCCGCTCCTCGTTGAAGATGAGCACCGCGAAGGGCTCCTTGATCGCTTCGGCCAGTGTTTTTGCCGTGGTGTTGTCCCTTTTCGCGATGTCCCGGGCAAGCTGGAGGGAACGCGTGATCATTTTCACGTTGACCCACGGATTGGTCCGCAACTGGACAAACACCGCGGCCAGGGTGTCGGCGGCTTCCTTCATCCTGCCCTGACGATAAAGCAGCAGCCCCCGAATCATCTCGGCCTCCACCGGCTGATCGGCGGCAAGGTCCGGCAGCAGCGCCGTGACACCCGCGTCGCCCGCGTTTGCCATGGCCTCAATGACCATGGCGCGCTCATCCGGAAACAGGGGCGCCTGCGGCTGGGCCTGCCACTCGGACAGCACCCGCACCAGGTCGCTCTGCAATGAGGCGCTGAATGCGGCCCCGCGGTGCAATGCGCCGGGGTCCGCTGCACCCGTGCCCTTTTCTCCGCTCCGAATCTTCTCGTAAACCCGCTGCCTGTCGACAAGGGACCAGTCCACCCCCCCCTCGGAGAATACGGGGCGTCCGAAGTTCCTTTTCTGTGCCGCGTCGTCCAGGGAATTGTAAAGCGGGGATAGCTGCCTTCCGAGCGTTCGGGCAAATCCGAATTCAATCGAACAGCGGTCGTCCGTGTTCTGGATGTACGGGTTCTTGGGGGCGATGTCCACCGCGAACGCGCCGTTGGCCACATAGTGGGCGAGAAAGTCCTCCAGCGTGGCGGTGCGCCATGTCCGCAGGAGCGCGGACTTGAACGGCTCCTGCGCGAGCCTCTTGCGCAGGCCGTCCGCCGAATACTGCCGGGGCGCGTCGGAACACACGAGCAGCAGATCGTAGGTGTTGGTCTGCCAGGTCTCCACCGAGGGAAACACGGCGTTCAGCGTCGCATAGATCGCCAGCATGGTCCGGTCGTCAATCTCGTAGCCCTGCACCCATTGCGTAAAGATGCCGCCGGGCGCAAGACGCCGCGCCGCGGCCTGGTAGAACTCGCGCGTGTAGAGGCTTGCAATGCCGGCGCGGTAGGGGTTGGAGGGCTCGGAGGCGATCAGGTCGTATTGCTTCGGCGCGGCCAGCACGATTTCGCGGCCGTCCCCAATGATGAGGTTCACCTTCGGGTTGTTCAGCACGTCCTCATTCACCGGCGCGCACAACCGCGCCACCTCCTTGATGGCCGGCTCCAGTTCCACCACATCCACGCGTTCCACGCTGTCCACCCTGGCAAGCCAGCCCGCGCTGCTGCCGGTGCCCAACCCGATCACCAGGGCGTTCTTCGGATTGGGATGAATGATCGCGCTCACCAGTCCCAGCATGACCTGGGTGGACGCGTCCAGCCGCGCGTTGCCGTCGCTCTTGCCGTTCACCATGAGCGCATAGCCTTCCGCCGCCGAAAGGGCCACGCTGCTTTCCACGCCCTCCGCCTCCCAGACGGTATAGCGCCGAACGCCGTTCTCAGACTCGTGCAGCGTGCCCTGGTTCTTGACATCCACAAAGGGCCGGCCCACGCCGATTCCCGAGTGCCGCCATACGGCGGTCGGGCCCATCGGCAAGGAAACCAGCAGAAACGCCGCGAACAGCGCAAGAATGGGCGCAGCCAGCCCCGCACGGCGATGCTCCCGCAGGGCAGACAACACCATCGCGCCCACCCCCAGCAGGCCCAATGCCACGATCACCAAACGCCATGCCCCCACGGCGGACAGGAACGGCAGCAGCCAGAATCCGCCTGCGAGCGAACCCAGAATGGAACCGCCGCAGTTCCACGCATAGGCAAGACCGGTCTGTCTGCCGACCGACTCACGGCCCCGCCCCAACAGCGCGATCAGCATGGGGAACTGAAACCCCGCGACGATGGACGCGGGCAGCACGACGATCAGGGTCACCATCGTCCAGCCCGCGATGCGCCCGGAGAATCCAAGCGCGCCCATGTTCCACTGGACCGCGCTGAACACGGCGACCCGGTCGCCCAGCGCGTAGGGCAGGGCAATGAGCAGCGCCTCCAGCCCCACAGTCATGGCAAACCCGCTCAGGCGCGCGGGAAGATTCTGGGCAAGCGCGGCGTACGCCGCCGAACCGATGCCGATGCCAAGCAGGGCCATGGTCAGGATCAGCCCGAAGCTGTAGGTGCTGCCGCCAAGGATGGGTCCCAGCATGCGGTACCACACCAGTTCCATCAGCAGAAAGGCGAAGCCCACCACGCCCGCGGCAATGAGCACATAGAGCGTCGGCGCCGCTGCGTTCTCCGGTGCCGCATCCGCCGGAGCGGTTTCACGGGGTGCCACGACGGTCTGCGCATGGGTGCGGGCAAGGCCCGTCGCAATGATGGCGATGGCGGCGTTCAGGAGCGTGGCCAGCCAGAGCGTGCCGCGTATGCCGAAGATTTCTATCATATAGAACGTGGCGAACACCGCGCCCAGCACGGCGC
>CAIXUF010001109.1 GCA_903922535.1 Candidatus Hydrogenedentota bacterium | reverse complement strand
CTCCACCCTCTTCTGCCGTGTTCTTGGTGAACAGACAATTGACGGCAGCACCCCGATATGCTCCGCCGCCTGCGAAGGCGCTTCCGTTCCGAATTGAGAAACCGTCCACCGCGCTTGAATCAACTGCGGTAACACAACGGCGCTTCTGTTCTCCGTCGATAATGGTTGGGTTCGTCTTCCAGTCACGCTGTTCCTGGGCAGACTCAGTCCCCGCAAAGCCGCCGTAGAGGGTGACGCCTGCCTTGAGGTTGACCACCTGATATCCCGTACCGGGATAGGTTCCCTTGGCGACCCACACCTCGTCACCGGAGGCGGCGGCGGTGACAGCGGACTGGATGGCGGTATAGGCGGTGCCCCAGGTCTTGCCATCGGGCGCGGCGGCGGTGGACGCCACATTGACATACCACACGGCTGCGTGGGATGTGGATGCTATCAGGATAAGTAGCAGTATGGTAAAGCAGACTTGTCCGGCACCGCCGAACCCACGGCACTTGCGGTTCATGCCCGTGGTGTATCGCCCCTCATGCCGGCGATTCCCTGTTCCCTTCTTCTCCTCGTTCACCGCTCTCCCTCCAAACGCGACCACCCGTGTTGCCGCCCTGTTTCAAAGCACGTCTGCGGCGGTAAGTATAGCCCACAAGACAAATTTCGTAAATACATTTCTGAAGGGTGGAATCTGAAGGGTGAAGGGTGAAGCTTTGACTGCGGGGTGTGTTCGCGGTAGCATCTGTGGGAAGTTGGTGCCTGGGAATTCGCGCCGCGCGGCGAAACGAAGTCCTGGAAAGGAATGGTGCCCATCATGCCAACGCTTGGCGCTCTTGCTGAACGGGAACTGAGCCTCGAACGCTCCGGCGGCACACTCGACCGGCGGAAGGGCGTGTACATCGCCCAACTGCGGGGCAGCTACGCGGAGATGGGCCGACAGCACGGTGAGCTGGCGCTGGCGGTCTGCGGGGACGTTGTGCCGCAATACATGGGTCAAATCATCCGAAAACTGGTCGCGCATGCGATTCCGTCGTTCGCGGCGCCCATTGCGGGGCTGCTCAAAGGGTGGTTCCACCTGCGCAACCGGGGGGAACTGGACGGGGACATGCGCGCGCACCTGCATGCGCTGGCCAATGCCTACGGACAGGACCCGCTTGCGGCAGAGCGCCTCTTTTTCGTGCCGGATATCGTCCACTACCTGGCGGGGCGCAGTTTTGCCTCCCTGGCGCCGCCGCCCGCGTGTTCGGCGTTTTTTGCCTGCGGCAACGCCACGAAAGACGGCAAACTGATCATCGGCCGCAACTTTGACTTTTTCGGCCGCGGCGTCTGGAACGCCAACAACGCAGTCATCGTCATGCATCCCGACCATGGGCAGCGCTTCTGCTGGCTGGGCGCCTTGGGCGTTTCGGCCAGCGGGCAGGGCTTCAACGAAAACGGGCTCGTGGTCGGCCTTCACACAAAATTCATCCGGGACGTTCAAACTGGGGGCGTGCCGCTGTTCAAACTGGTCCATGACGTGCTCGCCGGATGCAAAACACTGGACGAGGCCATCGCACGCATCACGGCAAAACCCCGCATCTGCGGACTCAGCCTTTTTGTCACGGACACGAAGGCGCGCACGGCGGCGGCGATAGGGTTCTCCGCGCGCCATTTCGAAGTGGTGCGGCCGGAAAACGGCGTGCTCGTGCGCACGAACCATTACACAACCGGGGACATGATCCGCCTGGAAGTTGCGCCCCATCCATGGCGGGACAACTCGCATGGACGCTTTCAGCGTGTCACCGAACTGTTGGAGGAGAAGCGGGGCGCACTCACCGCGGCAGATGTTCCGGCGATCCTGAGCGACTGTGTGGACCCCTTCGAGCAGCGGAAACGGGTGACCGGCAGCATCGTCGCCGCGGCCCACAATGCGCAAAGCCTTGTCATGAGCCCCGACGACGACACGTTGTGGCTGGCCAACGGGGACTATCCGGTTTGTCACAGCGGGTCATACCTTGGCTTCCGCGTGTCCGCGCTGCTGGACGGCGACGCCGGGCGCTATGAGATGGACGATCTCGCCGGAGCCGGGCAGCTTGATGAAACGGAGCGCGCGGCTTTGCTTGAGTACGAGCAGGCATACTCGGAATACTCGGATCATCTGGACAGCGACCGGGCCGTCTTCCACCTGCGCCGGGCCGCGGAACTGCTCCCCGATGAGACCATCTTTCCCCGGATGGCGGGCATTCTCCTGCTGAAGGAAAAGAAGTATGCCCAGGCGCTCCCGCTGCTGATGCGGAACACGGGGTATGATTACCGGCATCCACTGATGCGGGCGGAAGCGCATGTGTGGGCGGGCCGCTGCCTTGATCTCATGGGCCGCCGTGCGGAAGCCGTCATGCAGTACAATGCCGCAGTTGCGCTCAACGCGCCGCCGGTCTCCGCCGCTGCCAAACGCCACTGCGGGAAGCCTTTCAGGCAAAGGAGTCTCTTCCATGTGGCGCCGGACTTCCTGGTGGGGACGGGGCTGGCGAAATACTGAAGCCGAACCTGAAAAGCGGAACGAATGGCACGTCAAGGAGCCATCCGACACGACATTAACCCGGGCGGGTTAAAGACGGGAAAGGAACGACCATGCGCCTGATGATCTTTGCCCTCATAGCCTTCGCAACGGCCAGCGTTCAGGCCGAATCCCCAAGCCTGGCCTTTCAACAGGCGGACAATGGGGCGTATACGTTCAACACGGGCATCCTAAAGGGAACGCTGCGCGCCGACGGCCGGTCCATCGGGCTGCTGTCGGTGGACCACATTCCAACGGGAACCCGCCTTGAGGGGAACGCCTACGGCCTCTTCAGCCACTATCGCGTGTTCACGGCCAACAAGCGCTACGGCCACGGGGCATGGGAATGGCCAAGCACCGCCAAACTGCTGACCGACGGCGCGGTCGAGGTGCACTGGCCCGCGGCCGACGACCGGCCTTTTGAAATGGGGGCCGTCTACCGCTGGGCCGCGCCCGACACGCTTGACCTGACAACCTCGGTCACGGCCAACGCGGACCTCAAAGCCTTTGAGTCCTTCCTGGCATCCTATTTTGCGGAGGCTTTCCCCGCCACGACGGTCTATGCCAAGGGTGGACCGGAAAAAGAACCGTTCTTCCAATCCACGGAACCGGCCGCGGGCGTGTGGCAGGCCTTTCCCCGCGACCACGATGCGGTGCCGGTCATACAGGACGGCCGCTGGAAGATTGAGCCGAGTCCGGTGGACTGGGTGATCCGCGACGAGTTTGCCGCGCCCCTCGGCATCCGCCGGAACAAGGACAACGGCCTCTGCGCCGTCCTGATGGCCCGGCCGGAGGACTGTTTCGCGCTGATGACGCCGAACGCGGGCGAGGGGCACCGGTCACTCTACCTGTGCCTGTTCGGCCGCGACGTCAAGGCGGGGGAAACCGCCACGGCCCAAACCCGACTGGTGGTGCGCACCCTTTCCAAAGACGAAGATGCGGTGCCTCTCTACAAGTCTTACCTGGAGAAGAAACCCCTCCGGTGACACCGCCACGCCAACGCGCGCAATTCCGGGGACGTCCCGTTCGATTTGGTCTTTGTTTGGGGCTTTGAGGCCGGGTTTGCGCTTCTTGAGCAGCCGGTTCAGGCTGTTTTCCAGACGCCCGATGATGCCAATCCCGCCCGTGCCGGGTCTAACCCGGCATGCCGCACCGCCGCCAACCGGCACGCCCCGTGGCCGGACAACCCGCGCGCGCGGGAATAACTTAAGGTGTCGCGTATAATTCATTGACAGGAACCACCCCGCCTGCATATAATGGCCCGGCAACGCTAAGACTTTTTATATAAGGAACTTCCGGTAGGTTGAGGTCGGCAGACATTCGGACAAAGAAGACATACTACACGCCCCCAGCGGGCGGTTCGGGTATTCTCGCCATGACAAGCGCGACAGCAAATGTTGGCAAGCCTTTGGGATCGCCGCAAAGACCCCGTCTGTACGGGTGATTTGCGAACGCGTCCGTTCGACTGCGCTCCTCCTGCCTGATGAACCGTAACCAGGCGTTCCCATGTGGAACCAGGAGGTAGGGTGCATGCCGATGGTAAATATTTACATTGCGGCGGGATTGGCCGCAGCCGGACTTGTGGTGGGGTTTCTCGTTGACATGATCCTCGCCCAGTTCCGGAGCAACAGTTCCGTCAGCCGGGCCAAACGGGAGTCGGCCCAACTCATCAGCGAAGCCGAGCGCAACGCTTCAGGAATCGTCCGGGACGGCAAGAACGCCGCCAAAGAACTCGAAATCAGTCTCCGCGAAAAACTCGAACAGGAAAAGCGGGAGGCCCGCCGTGAAATGGCCGAGGTGGAAAAGCGCCTCGTCACCAAGGAACAGGGCCTCGACACCCGCGCCGCCGCGCTCGACAAGACCACGGCCGAAATGACCGCCCAGGAACGGAACCTGGTCGCCAGGGAAAAGGCCAACGAGAAAGAGCGCGAACGCCTGGCCGCCGTCATTGCCGAACAGCTCGCCAAACTGGAGGCCCTCGCCGGGCTCACGGCCGAGCAGGCCCGCCGGGACCTCTTCGCCCGCCTCGAAAACGAGGTCAAGCGCGACTGTGCCCTCGAACTCAAGCGCATTGAGGACGAACTGCGCGAAAACGCCGACAAGAAGGCCCGCTGGATCATCGGCGAGGCCATCCAGCGCTGCGCCTCCGACCACACCGCCGAAACCACGGTTTCCGTGGTGGCCCTGCCCAGCGACGACATGAAGGGGCGCATCATCGGCCGCGAGGGCCGCAACATCCGCGCCCTGGAGAACGCCACCGGCGTGAACGTCATCATCGACGACACGCCCGAGGCGGTTGTGCTCTCCGGGTTTGACCCCATCCGCCGCGAAACCGCCCGAATCACCCTTGAACGCCTCATCCAGGACGGGCGCATTCACCCGGCCCGCATCGAGGAGGTGGTCGAGAAGGTCACCGAGGAACTGGCGCGCACCATCAAGGAACGCGGCGAGGAGGCCTGCATGGAGGCCGACGTGCACGGGCTGCACCCGGAGATCATCAAGCTCCTGGGCCGTCTCAGCTACCGCACCTCCTACGGCCAGAACGTGCTGCGCCACTCGATGGAAGTCTGCCACATCGCCGGCCTGATGGCCGCCGAACTGGGCGTCAACATCCATGAGGCCAAGCGCGCCGGACTGATCCACGACCTGGGCAAGGCGCTCACCCACGAGGTCGAGGGCTCCCACGCCATCCTGGGCCACGACCTGTGCAAGCGCTACGGCGAGCCGGAAGCCATTGCCAACGCCGTCGGCGCGCACCACGCCGAAATGCCCATGAACACCCTCACGGCCGTGCTCGTGCAGGCGGCCGACGCCATGTCGGCCTCCCGCCCCGGCGCGCGCAGCGAAATGCTGCAAAACTACATCAAGCGCCTGGAGCAGTTGGAGCAGATCGCCGACGGCTTCCCGGGCGTGGACAAGGCCTTCGCCATCCAGGCCGGCCGCGAAGTGCGCATCGTCGTCCAGCCCGACAAGGTCAGCGACGCCGAAGCCGTCCAGCTTTCGCACGACATCGCCCGCAAGGTCGAGGCCGAGATGACCTATCCCGGCCAGATCCGCGTCACCGTGGTCCGCGAAACCCGGGCCGTCGAAATCGCAAAGTAATCCCAAACATTTCTGAATCGACATGCCCCCCTGCGCGAACCGCGCAGGGGGGCATGTTTCTCTTGGTCCCAAAATCGGGTGCAATCCACAAAACGGGCAGACCCTGTACTGAACATGAAGGCTGGGGGCTCGGTGTGCGGCGGCTTTGCGGGGACGGAGACCGCCCGTGATGAACGAAACTGGTCTGCGGACATCACCGCAATTGGTGGAGAAGACGCGATGCGAGGGTTGGTGCGGATCGGCCGAGGTCTGATACCATTTTGAGACTGAGTCGCCGCACTCTTATGAAAACCGCCCTTTACGCAGACATGAGGCAACTGTCCGTTCAAGGACGACCCAAAGGTCCCCATGAGATACCACGCCGAAAAGACTGTTATGTTGACTATAAACGTGTTGGCAGTGCTGCTATTGGCTGTCTCCGTACCCGCCGACGCTGACCCGTCTTCCAGGGTTGGCGAAGTGTACGTCAAGAAAGCGAATTGGCATGACACGCTCCTTGAAGCGCGGCAGGCGCTGCACGCCGAGGAACAGCGCGGCGGACACCCAACGCCGGTGCCCGACTTCGGCGGGGCCGAGTTCACGATCACGGCATGGATTCGCACCACCTCCGGCGGGACCATTCTGGCCAAGGCACCACAGAAAGGCGCCTGGGAAGCGCAGGGCAAATCCTTCTTTGTGCGCGACGGCCATCTCTGTTATGACATCGGCTGCGTGGGGTGCGTCACCTCAACCGTGACCGTTGCGGACGGACAATGGCACCACGTTGCTCTCGCCGGGAATCCGCATCTGCAGCAGCTTTATGTTGACGGTCGTGCGGACGCCGAAACCAAACTTGAGGCAAAGCCGGATGTGCGCGGGCACGTCTTCAAGATCGGGTACACGTCCGAGAACTTTCCCAACCCGACCGCCTTTGAAGGGGACCTCGACGAACTGCGCGTCTATGCGCGCATGCTGAGCGCGGCGGAAATCCTTTCATGCATGGAATCGCCCGAACATGCGCCCGCCAAAGGGTTGGCGTCCTACTGGCCCTTCGACGGCGCCGATATCAACGCATGCGAATGGACCGATGGGAAATTCGGCCGTGCATTGCACCGCACGCGCACCAGCGCCCCGCTCACAAAGTCCTGTGACGCCGCCGCCGAGGCCCGGGATGCCTTGTGGGTGCGCACCCGGGAGGACTTTCCCGACCCGGCCGCGCGCCAGGAAATGGCCTGGGAACAGGAAGACGGAATCTGGGCCGACAACTGGACGCCGGGCAATTGGTCCATGCTGGCGCGCCGCTATTATGACGCCGTGCGCACGGACGTCCGCGTTGCCGCGCCGCCCCGGGAGCCGATGCCCGCAGTCAGCGATGCGACCGGGCTTGCGGGGGTGCGCGCCGAATATCTGCGCTCGCGTCGGGACGACCTCGCGCGCACGGTGATGGGCGGAATTAATCCGGACAGTCTCCGTCGCGCCATTGGTTATCTCCAGCGCCAGTATGGTGACCGGTATGCCGGGGCGGAGAAGTACCTGTCGGACCTTGCCGGGGTGGAACGGCAGGTCGGCCAAACCGCAACGCCCGACCTCACCGTGGAGGCGCTTCAACCGCTGCGGGACCGTCTCAAGGGCATCCAGTATGAGGCGCTGGTCGTCAAGAATCCCGTCATCGATTTTGACCGAGTGATCTTCAACCGCCGCCACACCTTCCAGTCTTCCCATTACTACACGGACTTCATCGACGGCGTGGAGCATTTTGAGGGCGGGCTCTGCACATTGTCCCTGGCGGACAAGAAGGTCGCCCCGCTCCAGACCGGCGCGAAGCCGGGCGTTATCGGGCGCTATGATTTGAGTTTCGACGGCCGCTCCGTGGTGTATGACCTGAAAGAAAAGCAGGGCGAAGGCTTTCGCATCTATCAGGCGGGACTCGATGGAAAGAAAACGCGCGCGCTGACGACGCCGCCGCCCGACGAGGCCGAGCGCATCAAGACTTACGAGAAGCGCAACCTGGACTCTTGGGCGGGCCGACCCAGGACCTACCGCCACCACACGGACGACATGCATCCCTGCTTTCTTCCCGATGGTGGCTTCTGTTTTGTGTCAACCCGCTGTGAGTACGGGATTCTCTGCGACGGCCCGGACTTCTTCACAACATCGGTCCTTTACCGGATGGACGCGGACGGCGGCCACATGCAGAAGCTGACCAACAGTTCCGTCAGCGAGTCGGTTCCCAGCATCATGAACGACGGGCG
>CAIXUF010001108.1 GCA_903922535.1 Candidatus Hydrogenedentota bacterium | reverse complement strand
TGCTTTGGACGAGCCATCTCGATGCGAAGGAGAAGGCGGACGTGCTGGTTAAGCAGTTGGATCCGCGGTGTCTCAAGATTCTGGAGGTGGCGGACACGTACCACACGCTCAAGATCAACCTGCGAAAGAAGTGGTGCGACTATCTGCTCGCGAACAACCTGGCTTCGACTAACCTGCTGGCTGATTCAATCCATCTCAAGCCTGCGGGCTGCGACGTGTACGCGAAGTTCGTTGGCGAGGAACTGGTCCGCGTTCCGGGCGCGGACGGCGATCCGGCGTCGTCAGGCACGATCACGGCGGTTGCCGCGAATGATCCCGCGGTGACGAAGGGCGCGGACGGCAGCCTGACCCTGCGCTTCACGGGCAACCGCGTGGTCGCAGTCTCCGACGGCACGGGCGCGGCGGGTGCCAAGGCCAAGGTGCTGCTCGACGGCCAGCCGATGGACGGCGTGAAAGAGCTGTGGGCGATCACGCGTCCGAGCGTCGGCCCGGCCGGAATTTGGATGCCCGCCGTCAACAATATCGCTTTCGACCGGCCGCTTGTGGAGGAGGAGTGGACGCTGACCTGTCTTTCCGATTCGACGTCCGACGGTAAGAAGATCCACTACAAAGTGCAGGGAGCTGTTACGGGCGAGGACGGTGAGGGGTGGTGTACGGAACGTTTCGTTTCCCACTCGCAGCGCGTGATCATCGAGCCGTCGGACTGGCGGGTTGCGTGGACACTGGGTTATAAGAAGACGACGCTTCCCGAGGGTTTTAAAGTGACGTGGAAGTCTTACCCGATGTTCGCCCGCACCTATGCGCCGAAACCCGCCGACACGCGTACGCTGCTGATGCAGGGCTGCTCGAATGGCCCGCACACGCTGACGCTCGTGCCCGAGGGCGGCGCGTTGGGGATCAGCGCGTTCGTTGTGCATGCGCCGCCGAAACGGTAAGGAAGAATCGGGGAGGAGCGATGAAAACAAGTCAAATCGATTATTTTGGATATGGCGGATGTATCGCACTGGAAAACGGCGCGGGCACGCGCGTGGTGCTCTGTCCGCAAGCGGGCGGGCGCGTGCTGGAGTACTCGCTCAACGGAGTCAACGCGTTGTATCTTGATCCCGCACAGAAAGGCTGGCGGCACAAGCCCGGCATCCCGACGGTGGAACCGTGCGGCGGGCGGATGGATATCGGCCCCGAGTGCGTCCTTGCCCCTCACCCCGATCTTTGGCTGGGTGATTGGGCCGGCGAGATCACCGGTGAAGGGAAGGCACGGCTCACCAGCGTGCGCGACGGGGTCACGGGTATCCGGCTGATGCGCGAGTTCACGCTTGCGGCGGACTCTTCGCGGCTCGTGTGCGAGCAGCGCGTGACGAACGAGTCCGACAAGCCGGTGACCTGTTGCCACTGGAGCCGGACGTTCGCGGTGGGCGGCGGTATCTGTCTGATTCCGCTAACGCCCGGCAGCCGTTTTCCGAAGAGCTACCTCATGTACGGGCCTGGCTCGGTGATGTACTTCAAGCCCGATGACCCCAATATCCGGATACGCGACGGGTTCCTTGAGATTCTTGGCACGCCCGCGAATCCGAAGCTGGG
>CAIXUF010001107.1 GCA_903922535.1 Candidatus Hydrogenedentota bacterium | reverse complement strand
TGGAAGAACCCATAGCGCAATGTCCATTTCGGCTGGTTCAACTCCACAGCGACCCCGGTCGTGAAGCCGATGGTGTCCGACGGGAAATCCCAGGCGAGGTTGCCCATCATCGCCCAATTCATGAACTGCGTGTGCTGGTCGTGCGCGTAGGTGTTGCTGTCGAAAACATCCTGGGGGGCGAATCGCCCGAGGGTGAGGGTCAGCCGCGAAATGTCCCGTTTTCCTGCGAGCGTGAGCTGGTCGTCGGGCACTTCCTCCTGTTCTCCACCAAAACCGACGGTCTGGCGGATGAACAGGCGCGCAAGCCCACAGTCGGGAATCTCGGTGCCGGATTTGAAGGCGTCGCCGTTGGGAAACCCCTCAATGCCAAACGATTTGCTCAGGCCAAAGCCCTGCCACAGCAGCAAATCCGCATGCGCCTCGGCGCCGCGCCACAGCCGCGCACCGGCGAACAGGTCCATCGTCACGGTTTCCTTGACCTCGCCCTTGCTGTTCAGGCTGTTGGGGCCGGAGTATTTGGCGTGGAATCCGGGGTCGCCCTGCACCATGGCGGTGCCCTGAAGGTGCCAGTTCCAGTTTTGCGGCTGAATCTCCGCGGAATTCTCGGCAACCGGCACCGCTTCGGGATTCGCGGGCGCGTCGGTCCCAACGGCCAGGTTCGCGGCAAAGCATAAGGACACGAAGGGCATGCACCGTCTCATGAGACGATGCGCGGCCTTGATTCCCGTGACGACCGTGGAATTCTTCATGGTAGCGTTTGCCCGAACTGAAGTCATTCGTTTTGAAAGGACCCGGGGAGGCGCGCAGTCCTCTCTTCCATTGGGCACAGCGCCCATTCAAAGGACCGGTTTAACGGCGGCACCTTTTGTCAGGACACAATTATCGCACACGTGGACGCCACAGTTCTGTCGCTGCCGGGTCAGGCGCCCATCCTCATTGCGGCGGCACCATGACCGAGATTAGCGTGCCGACCACTTTGTCGCACGGGGCCTGTGTCGGATACTTGATGAATTCCACGTGCCCGTCCATGTAGAGCACGTTGCAGCCGCCGGGAACGTGGTTGAACAGGCTGACATTGCCGCCGCTGCCCAGAAGATCAAACATGGTCCAGATGGAGCTTTGGGAGGTGTTTGAAGCGCCGGCATTGTTGATGTCGGTGATCATGAACCGTTCCACACCCTCCTTCAGGCGGTATACGGTCGAGCCGCCGCCGTTGCCGTAGGTCGAGACAACCGCCGGCACCCCGTTGCCGGTGAGCTTGACGTCTTGATCGGCAACAGACATTCCGTTCCCGCCTGCGGCAGCCTGAACGTAGTTCTGGCCAAGCAGGGCAAGGGTCCATCCCAATTGGCTGGGAACCTTGACGTTTGTGTTCACCGTACCCTGGATAAGCTGTATCAATGTTCCAAGTAATCCAATGCCGCTGGCCAGTTCCTGGGGATCGGAGTCGCCGCAGCGATCCAGCGACCAGCCAAGATAGCAGTAGCTGTACATGAGCACGTTGGGATTCTTCGGGCCGAGCAGGGGATTGGCGGGGTTCTTGAGAGCCAGTTGACACACGTGATTCGAGTCGTACACGTCTTTGACAGTCTGCTGCGGGTCAGACGGGCAAATGAGGATCGCCGGGTCTGTCAGGTACTCGGGATAGACGGCGCTTGCGCGCGGCCCCACCGCGAATTGAATGTCGGTGGGCGTCGGCCCGATCTGCAACGGCGGGAAACTGCCGCCCGCCTCATTGGAGTACATCTTGTAGATCAGGCCCCACTGCTTGAGATTGTTCGCGCAACTGGCCCGGCGTGCGGCTTCGCGGGCACGTGACAGGGCAGGCAAAAGGATCGCCGCCAGTATCGCTATGATGGCAATTACCACCAGCAACTCGATAAGAGTAAAGCCTCGTCGGTCTTGCATTACCGTAATTCCCCTGCGTTTTGCATCCAAGTTGATCTCGACCCCAGATTCACGTCAAAGACCGGACCTTAGACTTACTTGGGCGGATGTCCGGTTTCAGAGACAT